>DATEMG010000348.1:0-4788 GCA_035275805.1 Blastocatellia bacterium | reverse complement strand
ATCATCGAAGCGCGCTCGCTACCGCTCGCGGTACCGACTCGATGAAAGGATTGAAACAAGAATGAAACTGCTTGAAGGCAAGTCCGCAATCGTCACCGGCTCAGGGCGGGGCATTGGCCGCGCCGTCGCAACGTTGTTCGCCGAACACGGCGCTCATATCGTAGTCAACGACCTGGACGGCGACGTGGCGGAAGGCGTGGTCAATTCGATCAACGGCTCGGGCGGCGTCGCCACGGCCTGTGTGGGCAGCGTGACCGCGCCCGACTTCCCGGAAAAGATCGTGCAGACCGCCGTGCGCGAGTTCGGCAGACTCGACATCATCGTCAACAACGCCGGTTACACGTGGGACGCCGTCATCCAAAACCTTACTGATGAGATGTGGGACGCGATAATCGACGTGCATCTGACAGCGCCCTTCAAGATCATCCGCGCGGCCGTCCCGCACATGCGCGAGGCCGCCAAGCAGGAGATCGCCGAAGGCAAGCGCGTCCAGCGCAAGATCATCAACGTGTCATCGACCTCGGGCGTGGCGGGCAATCCCGGCCAGGCCAATTACTCGGCGGGCAAGATGGGTGTCGTGGGCTTGACGAAGACTATGGCCAAGGAGTGGGGGCGCTTCAACATCAACGTCAATGCCGTGGCTTACGGCTTCATCGAGACGCGGTTGACCGCCGCAAAAGAGAAGCAGCAGCCCGTTCAAGTAGGCGAGAACGAAATCCAGCTCGGCATCCCCGATCAAATGCGGCAGATGGCGGTGAACTTCATCCCGCTCGGTCGCGCGGGGACTCCGGAAGAGGCGGCCGGGCCTGTATTGTTTCTGGCTTCGCCGCTTTCGGATTACGTGACCGGCCATGTGCTGCTGGTGACTGGCGGATCGTATTTATAGGCGTCGTCGTGTACAGTATCGCGCGCGGCGCTGCGCCTGTTCTATTTTCAATAGAGGTAGAAAGTATATTCCAAACTGCCCTGCACGCTGACCAGTTCGCCGTTTTTGACCGCCGGCTTGAACCTGAGCTTCTGAGCGGCTTCGAGGGCTTTGCGCGTCAAGCCGTCCGGCAATCCGTGGATCACGCGAATGTTCTGTAATTCGCTATTGCTGGCAAAAACGACTTTTAGAACCACGGTACCTTGCACGAGGTTGGTTCGCGCGATCGATGTATACTTTGCCTTCTCATGGGAAGTGACGGTCGGTCTCAGGCTTCTGGTCATTGGCTCGCTAGGTTGCTTATCGTCTTTCGCGGGTTGTAGGGTTGCGGAAGAGGCGGATTTCTCCTGAGTCTGCTCCACAGATGGTTTATCTGATGGGAAGAGGTCGGATAGAAGGAGAGCCAGTTCCTGATCTTGAGCCTGAAGCAATAGATGCTCATTTCTGGCTGCTTCCAGGTCGCCCATCCCCAGGTAGGCTTTCCCAAGTTGATAATGTACCGCACTTTCCTTCGGCTTGATCGCCCTCGCCTGTTGGTAGGCTTTCGCCGCTTCATCGAAGCGCTTCAAGTGGAGGAAGCACAAACCGAGATAATAGAAGGCCCACATATCTTTAGGTTTGTCGACGGTCGCCTGTTTAAAATCTTCCGCGGCCTTTTCGTAATTGCCGACGCCGAACGCCTCCATCCCTTCATTGTAGGCGGGGCTGTGATCATCGACGCCTTCGGCGAAATGAAGATTGCTGGAGGAGAATATCGTTCGCGCCGGCAGAAGGCAGGAAAGCGAAAAAACCAAGGTCAGCGCGATGGCGGGAAACGTTAGGCGGATTGCTGATAACATGGGCGGCCTCCTTTTCAAAAGTCAGTTGATGGAGTTACAGATTCAATTCTACTCAATGACCATATACGCGCAAAGCAAAGCGGGATTGATGACTCTGTTCATCGTTTTTTGGGGATTCGTCCATAATTCCGGTTTTGCTCAATCGCAGGGGAGCGGCGGCCAAACTGATCCCAGGGCGGGGCAAGCGGCGCCAACGCAAACGACCGATAAAAACGCTCAAGACGCTAAAGCTCTCGAGGCTCTGAATAGGCTTGTGAGCATCGCTCGCCAACGGGCTGAGGAGTACAACACGCTATTCCGCGATCTGGCTACGGAAGAGAAGAGGATTTCCATTCCTTTCAATAAGTCCGGAGAAGAAGTTAAACGGGGGGAAGTCATTTGCGAATTTGTAGTCTATCAGTCGAGGATCGAACCCAACCTGGCTTTTGAATACCGCAGCGCAAAATCTGTCGATGGCAAGCCAGTTTCGGGTCAGGAGAAACGCGTGATGAAGCTGTTTGAAAATCTCACCGAAGCTAAAACGTATTTGGAAGAACGCGAGATAATCAACAGAGAGAGCTTCAGTCACGACAAGATCGGGTTCGTCTTTTATGGCACGGTCATATTTCAGTGGCGTGAGTTGATGGAGTACGTGTCGAACAGCGTGGTGATCGAGTATGCCGGATCCGAAAAGATTGATGGGGAGGAGACGGTGGTACTCAGCTTTCAACAGACATCCCGCAACGAGAGGCTTGAATGGTTGACGCCGCCCAAATTCAGGGGCTTAGGTCAGCGCGTTCGCGGCAAGCTCTGGCTCGATGCGCGCACGACCCAGATTCGCCGTGCGGAACGCGAACTCAGGCTGATCATGCCCACCGCGCCTGATCCGGTAACTCTCTGGAAACAGACATTCGATTACACAAAAAGCGATCTGGGCATACTGGTTCCGAAGAGATTCGTTTATGATCAATTCTTCGACTTCCGACCCAAAATAGAAGGGGTCATAGAGTCGTTTCAGACAGGACGATTGATCTCCGAATTCGGAACATTCCAGCGTTTTGCCGTCACCAGCTCCGAACAAGAAAAGAAGACAATCATCAAAGACAAGCCCCAACCGACCGACAAAAAACCCGAGATATGAAACCACTTGATAACATCACCGTTTTGGATTTGACTCGATTGTTGCCCGGCGCGGTCGCCACGATGATGCTCGGCGATTTCGGCGCCGAGATCATCAAGATCGAAGAGCCGGGAATAGGCGATCCGGCGAGGCATTCTCGCGCGGGCATCAAACAGCCCGGCGCGTATTTCCTGGCCACCAACCGCAACAAACGCAGCGTCACAATAAACCTGAAACACGAGCGCGGGCGCGAGGTTTTTTTGAAGCTCGTGGAAAAGGCTGACGCGCTTGTCGAGGGATTTCGCCCCGGCGTGATGGATCGTCTGGGCGTCGGCTACGAGACTTTGAAAGCGCTCAATCCGCGGTTGATTTATTGCGCGATCACCGGCTATGGGCAGGACGGGCCTTATCGTTTGAGGGCAGGACACGACGCGAACTACTTGAGCGTCGCCGGATTACTAGCGGTGAACGGGCCGAAAGGGGGATCTCCCACGCTGTCGGGCGTGCAATTGGCCGACCTGGCGGGAGGCAGCCTGCACGCGGTGATCGGCGTTCTGCTCGCTCTCCAGGCTCGCGCGCGGACGGGCGAAGGGCAGTTTGTGGATGTTTCGATGACCGATGGCTCGCTCGCAATGATGTACGTCCCGTTCGCGAGCTTCCTGGCTAACGGCGCGCAGCCACAGCGGGGCAATGAGGGGCTGTCGGGACGCTACGCTTGCTATCAAATCTATGAGACGAAAGACGGCCGATATCTCAGCCTGGGCGCGTTGGAGCATAAATTTTGGGAGAACGCCTGCCGCGTGTTGGGGCGCGAAGATTTCATCGGGAAATGTTTCAACGACGGCGCGCAGGAGGAGATGATCGCGGCGTTCCGCGAAACCTTCAAAACCCGGACGGCCGCCCAATGGCTCGCGGCTTTTGAAAACGTCGACACCTGCGTCGCGCTAGTCAACGACATCGCCGAGATGGTCGAAGACCCGCAGATCAAACATCGCGGCCTGATCGCGGAGGTCGAGCACCCGACCGAGGGCCGATTGAAACAAATTGCTCCCACAGTGAAACTTTCGGCCACGCCGGGCGAGATATTGCTGCCCCCGCCGCGCCTCGGCGAGCACACGCGGGAGATCTTGAAGAGTCTGGATTACGGCGACGAAATAATCGAATCGCTGGCGCGCGAAGGCGCGATCAGCATTTAAAACAAGAATCAACCACGAAGAAACGAAGGGCGCCAAGGTTTTTTCTGTCCTTTCTTCGCGCCCTTCGTTTCTTCGTGGTTGGCTCTCCGAGGAGAAATCTTGAAAGCGGCAATCTTACATTCATTCGCTGAACCGTTACGAATCGAGGAAATCCCGACGCCGGCGCCAGGCGCCGGCGAAGTATTGATCAAGGTCGCGGCCTGCGGCGTCTGTCATTCTGATTTGCATTTGGCGATGGGCGAGTGGGACTTGCTCAGGCCAATAACGAAATTGCCCCTGACGCTCGGACACGAAGTCACGGGAACTGTCGCTTCGGTCGGCGAAGGCGTTACCGGATTCGATGTCGGCGACCGCGTTGGCGTGCCGTGGTTGCATTGGACGTGCGGCGAATGCGAATTCTGTTTGCTGGGGCGCGAGACGCTCTGCTCGAAGCAGCAGGTCACCGGCTGCACGGTTGACGGGGGCTTCGCCGAATTCATCAAAGCCAAAGCGAGCCACATCGCGAAGCTTCCACACAATCTGACGTTTGAAGAAGCCGCGCCGCTGCTCTGCGCAGGGCTGACGGTTCACAGCGCGATGAAAAAGTCCGGCGCGCAGGCAGGACAGAAGGTCGCCGTCTTCGGCGTCGGCGGACTCGGCCATCTGGCGATCCAACTCGCGAAGGCGAATGGCGCTGATGTCATCGCCGTCGACGTGGCCGACGACAAACTAGAACTTGCGCGAGAATGC
>DATEMG010000347.1:0-6122 GCA_035275805.1 Blastocatellia bacterium | reverse complement strand
TCCGCGACCGGGAAGACGGTTGTTACATTTATTTCTCAAAGACCATTAGGTCCTATAAGTCCTATGGGCCCTATCACCCCTGAATAATCTCGTCGTAAAGCCTCTCGACCGCCGCGACCATCCGCTCCATGCCGAACCGTTCGATGATGAACTGTCGCCCGCGCATTGCTATCAGGCCGGTCAGGTCGGTTTGCGAGAGCGCATATTCGATCCGCTCGGCCAGCGCTTCTGAGTCCGCTGGCGGGACCAGGAATCCAGTTTCGCCGTCTTCGATCAGCTCAGGCACGCCTCCGACCGCTGTAGCGACCACCGGCGCGCCCGCGGCCATCGCCTCCATCACCGCGTTGGGCAAGCCTTCGCTCAGCGAGGCGAGGACCGCGACGTCGAAGGCGGCGGCCAACTGCGCTGAATCTTCCCGGTGCCCGAGCAGGCTCGTCCTTGCGCCGATGCCCAGCCGTCGGGCGTGCGTCGCGATTTCGTCGCGTAATTCGCCGTCGCCCACCAGGACCAGGTGTACGCGCGCATCGGCCTTCATCACCTTCGCCACCGCGTCGAGCAAGTGGCGATGGCCTTTGACCGGCTTCAATCCGGCGACACAGCCGACGATACGCGCGCCAGCGTCGAGTCCCAATTCGGCCAACAACTCCGCGCGTCGCCGCTCGCGCAGCGCCCGCGCGTCAATCTCGTTCCGGGGGGGCGCGTCGAGTCCGTTGTGAATCACCACGATTTTGCCGGGACTGGCGCTGCCCATTTTCAAAATGTGATCGCGTATTCCTTCGGCGTTCACCAGCAGCCGGGTCGCGAGCCTGTGAATGTACCTCGTCCCCCAATCATGAATGCGGCGTTCGGAGAGCCGCAGATGGCGCTGCGCCGCGATCACCCTGATCCCCCCCAACCGCGCGGCGGTCACGCCCAGCGCGCCGGAGTAAAAATCGTGTGTGTGCAGAACCGCTATGCGCTTCTCGATCATCGTCTCGCGGAGCCGCAAAAGCTGTTTAACCGCGTTCGCGTTGAAGAAACCGTACAGTGGGAATTCCGTTGCGTATGGGAATCGCTCGACTATCCGCCGGCGCAGCGGCCCGCGCCAACCCAGAACCGCCAGTTGCGTTTCGAAGCGCTTTTCGTCGAGCCGATTGAGCAACTCCACCGCCTGGCGTTCGGTGCCGCCCGCGTCGAAACTGTTGATCAGGTGGAGCACTCGCGGGCGTCCGGGGCGCGTCATATGATCGAAGCTGTTCGAGAAAGTGAACATAGGTGAACTACCGTCAGACACCCCGTGTACGTCAAACGACGCCCCTGACGCCAGTGAGGCTCGCCGCAGGTTCATGATCGATGAACATGCGGCGCCAGATCTCGAGCATAAGCAGCGCCCATAGGGAATGCGCGTTATCGCGCATTCCTCGATTATGCTCTTGCAACAAACTTGCCACAGCCTTTGGATTAAAGTAGCCGCTCTGACGCGCGCGGGAACTGGTGAGAAGGTCGTGTGTCATTTCCTTCATCTCTCGATTAAGCCAGTACTTGATTGGCGCGTCGAAGCCCTGCTTTGGGCGATGAATGATCTCGTCCGGGATCAGACCCTCGACGGCTCGCTTCAAAATGTATTTCGACTCCCATCGCCCGTTCGTGCGGGCCAGTTTTAATGAGGCCGGAATGGTCTGGGCGAATTCGATCAGGCGGTGGTCGAGCAGCGGCGAACGCGCCTCGATCGAATGCGCCATGCTCATCCGGTCTACTTTGACAAGGATGTCGCCGGGCAGATTAGTCTTGCCGTCCAGATACATCTGCCGGTCGAGCCTGGCGCTCGAAACCGGCTCCTCGAATATCCTTTCAAACGCGCTCTCCGGCGAATAGCCGTTCAGGGCGGCGAGAAACTCTTTGGAGAGAAGCGACTTCCTGTCCTCCATGTCGAAGTGGGATATCGACGAGACGTAGCGCGGGCCGGCGTCGCGCGAGTTGATGCTTAGATACCGTTTGCCGTAAGCGCCCGGCGGCATCGCCCGGCTAAGCCGCAGTAGTAAGCCCCGGCGCAGGAATGAAGGAATCATCTCGAACTTCTCGCGCCGGCGGTCGATGACGTAACGCTCATATCCGCCGAAGACCTCGTCGCCGCCGTCGCCCGACAAGACCACCGTGACGTGGTCCCGCGCCATCTTCGACATGAGGTAGGTGGGGATGCTCGAAACGTCGGCGAACGGCTCGTCGTGATGCCAAATGATCTCTTCGGCCAGGCCGCATAAGTCGGGCGTGACGACGAATTCGTGATGATCGGCCCCCAGCAGATTCGCGGTAATGCGCGCATACCGCAGTTCGTTGAACTCGGCTTCGCCGAAGCCTATGGAGAACGTTTTGATCCGCCGGCTCGCCTCGCGCGCCATCAGCGCGGCGACCGCGCTCGAATCGATTCCGCCCGAAAGGAATACGCCCATTGGCGCTTCGCTCTCGAGCCGGACATGGACCGATTCAGCGAGCAACTCGCGCAGGCGCTCGACATATTCGTCTGCGCTCGGCCGCGCCGCCGCGCCGCTTTCTCCGCGGTAATTGAAATTCCAGTAACATCGCGTTCGAACCAGTCCGTCTTTGAATGTCAGCGTGTGGCCGGGCGGGAGCTTGTAGACGCCTTTGAATGCGGTATGCGGATCGGGCGCGTAGCCGAACGTCAGATAAGCCGCGATGGCTTCGGGCGAGACTTCGCGTTTGACAGCCGGGTGGAGCAGCAGCGATTTGATTTCGGAGCCGAAGACGAGCCCGCCGTCCGCGAGAGCGTAATGCGCCGGCTTTTTGCCGACGCGGTCGCGCGCCAGCGTCAGCGAACGGTCGCGGGCGTCCCAGATGGCAAAGCTGAACATCCCGCGCAACCGCTCGACGCACCGCTCGCCCTCTTCTTCGTATAGGTGGACGATGGTCTCGGTATCGCTACGCGTCGCGAACCGGTGGCCGCGCGCGATCAGCTCTTCGCGCAGTTCACGATAGTTGTAGATTTCGCCGTTGAAGACGATCCACACCGTGCCGTCTTCATTGGAGATCGGCTGGCGGCCTCCGGCCACGTCGATGATCGAGAGCCGGCGCATCCCGATGGCCAGAGTGAATTCGTCGAGACTCTCCACCCGGAAGCCCCAGTCGTCCGGCCCGCGATGCTCGATCACGTCGCACATCTGTTTGATTATTTCGAGGGCCGGCGCGCCGGCCAGCGCAGCCGTCGGCCCAATTGTTCCTGCAATACCACACATAGCGTTAACAAATTCGTGTTTGTAGCCTGACTGCGAATCGATTCTTCGTCGCGGAGCGACGGTATGATCTTAGGCCGGCGTTTTAACGCCGGTTGATTTGGCGAATAATTACCCAGTCGCGGAGCGACGGTTGATTTATCCTTTGCCTCCTTCAACCGTCGCTCCGCGACTCGCGGATTTCTCTTACACGTGACACCGGCGTTAAAACGCCGGCCTAAGATCATACCGTCGCTCCGCGACGGAGGATTGCCCACTCCACGCGCGAAAGATTTGGGTAATGACAGGGATGAACAATCCGCCGTCAAGTGGCGGGATTTCACATCTATCTTCATCAATCACCTTCTTGTCCTGAAACTCCTGCAGGCTCGACTTGCGACACGTCTCGCAGAGGTTCCCAGACGACATGGGGCTCGCCGCGCATGAATTTCAAGAAGGCTACCGGCGACGCCGCGTTGACCAGGACGAAGTAATAGGGCAGGGCGAGCGGCCCGGGCTTCACTCCCGATCTGTCTCCGATCCACCCGACGAACGCCGCGAAATAAAAGAGGAGTTGCGCGAAAAAGGCGTACAGATAAAAGTTACCTGCGCCGAGCGCGAGTGAGTTGGCGATGAAGGCCAGGGCGAGCGGCAAAGGGGTCGAGTACCGCAGCGTCTTGTGACAGAAAATTTGGAACATGAACATTCCGTGTTTACGCGCGTCGAGGAGTCGGCCGTAGCGGTGGAGCGCGTTCATCGTCTGTTCGATCACGCGCACGCGCATGCGGAACTCGTCGCAGCTGCGGTTATCGGCGCTTTCGCTACACACGGCTTCCGGTTCGTAGACCGTGCGGAGGCCATGCAATTGCATCTCGATCGCGATCGCGAAATCATCGATCATGTCGTTGGCCAGTTTCGAGTAGCAACTCCGGCGGACGGCATAAAGGCATCCGCTTACGCCGACGAGCGACTCGGCGTCGCTCTCCCAGGACTTCAGCAGACTTTCGTAGTCCCAATATGAGCGGCATCCTTCGCTCACGGCAGGCGACCTTCCCGAGTTATAGACCAGCCGTCCCGCGACGCAGCCGACGGACGGGTCGGCGAAGGCGCGCGTCAACTTTCGCAGCGTGTCCGGCTCCAGCCTGGTGGTCGCGTCGGAGAAGACCAGGACTTCTCCGTTCGAGAAGAGCGCAGCGCGCTGTTGGGCCCGCGTCTTCCCCTCGCGCGCGTTCTGCCGGTTCAGGATCACGCCGCGATCCGCAAACCCCAGTACGATCTCGTCTGTCGCGTCATCCGAGCAGTCTGAGGCCACGATGATTTGCAGCAGGTCTCTCGGGTAATCGAGCGCCAGCGCGTTTTCTATCTTGGCTGCGATGTCTCTACTTTCGTTGCGCGCCGCGATGATCAGCGACACGCGTGGTCTTATGTCCGCGCGAATCACCGGGCGCGGCGACAGGCGACTAATTGCGAACATCAGCGCTGGATAGCCGGCGTACACGAAAATTATCAGCATGACTGCGAAGACGAAGATCGACGGAAAAAAAATCTCGTTGGTCATCAAGACTCCTTAACGAAACCCTCAAATGAAAGCCCACAACTTCAGCCGTGGGGCATCAGATTCGAGAGCGCCGGAAAGGGGTCCTTGCGCTGTGATCCAAACGCCATGAAATTCGAGAGCGCCGGAAAGGGGTCCTTTGCGCTAAGAAGATAGGAGAAACCTTGGGGAGGTAATCATCAGGAGATTGTTCATCGTTCATCGTTCATTTTTCATTTGTCATTGCGAAATGACGCGGCTCTTGCGGTGACAAATGAAAAATGAACGATAAACGATGAAAGTGCTTCAAAAATTCCGTCTAATTGCTAATAGCGCCCTCCCTAACGGCCGGGTTACCGCTAATACGGTATGCCGGCCATAAGCTCTCGGCGGGTTTTAAGGGGGCTGGTTTCCATAGATTTCCCAATCGAATTCGATTCGAAGGCGCCGTCGCTTTGCCTTCACTCCCCTGAGCGGCCTTCTCGGCGGCATAGATAAGTCTCAAAGCCACGGCGAAGCCGGCGGCGTAGTAGAGATACCAGAGGTATTGAATCGAGAGGAAAAAGCTGTTGATCATGTAAGCGATGAGGGCGGTCTGCAGCCCGATGCTCAGGTATTTTGCGTCGAGATCGGCGCGGGCGCCGGGCTTGATCCTCTGCCTTTCGATTTTTGCCAGGCCGCGCAGCGGCGCCAGAATGATGATCAGATAGGCGAGCAGCCCGATCATTCCCAATTCGGCGGCGGTCTCGACGTAGCCGTTGTGCGCGACCTTCTCACGTATCGAGTAGATGTGAAAGTTGCCTATGCCGAGGCCGATGATCGGATGCCGGAGGGAGAGGTCCAGGCCGCGTTCCAACAGCGCGGTTCGCTGCTGCGCCGAGCCGGACGCGTCCGAATTGGGATCGAAGATCGTCATGAGCCGCGATCGGTACGCGCCGGAAAATACTGAGAACAGGAGGACGGACGCGGCCAGGATTGCGAGCGTCACGCTCGGCCGGCTTCCGCGTCCGAACTTCCAGAGCATCACTCCCGATATGGCGGCCAGCGTAATGAAACCTGCGCGTGATGACGTCACCATCACTCCGCAGAACAAGAGCAGCGCGCAGACGCCGTAGAGCAGGCGAGCGCCGCCGGCGCTCAGCAGGGCGAGCGTCACCGCCAGAGGGATCAACATGTTGAGCGCCGCCGCAAGGTCGTTCGGGTTGCCGAACATTCCCCCGACCAGGCCCTCTATGCGATCGCCCTTCATGGTGAAATTGCCGGTCGCGTAGTTCCTGATCGCGAAGACGGCCAGCCACGTCCCGCAAAGCGCGCTCAGTTTGATCATCGCCAGCAGCCGCTCCCTCGTATTGACCACGCCGATGATCAGCATGAAGATGATC
>DATEMG010000346.1:0-4266 GCA_035275805.1 Blastocatellia bacterium | reverse complement strand
TGGGTACCGGCGGGCGTCTTGCCGGATGCAAGGACCTTCGCAACCGTGTCGCCGTAGCGTTCGGGGGCGCGCTCCTTGTACTTCTCGTGGAAGGTCCTCGGATGCGTGCCTCTGTAGCGCGGCCGGCGTACGTGCGGCTTTTCGGGCTCGTCAGCCATGATCGAATCGGCAGCCGAGAGGCATCGTGCTAGTGCACCGATGCCGCCGCCGCACTCGGCGAATCGGATGACGCGGCGCGCACGCGCAGCGGCACGCGGCGCAGGAACAGGTGCAGCACGATGGCTGCCGTCATGATCACGGCGCTCCAGAAGAAGATCTCCTGCAGTCCATGGAGCAGCGCCGTCTTGACGCCGGCGAGCAGCCGCTCCAGCAGCGCGGCGGTGTTGTTTTGCAAGACTGCCCAGCGGCGTACACGGGGCGGATCGCCGTTTTCGGCCGAACCGTCGGCGGGCCGCATCGGCGGCGCCTGCGGCGGGACGAAGTCCTGGCGCGCCGCAGGCGCCAACACCGCGCCGAGAAGCGGCGTCAGGATGTCGCGCCCGCGCGGTTCATATACTGCCAGCGTCGGCGCGTAAGTCGTTCCCTTCGCCTTCATCAGCTTGAACAGCTCTTCGTCGGCGGCTCTGTCGCCGATGCCGTGCGCGATCACGTCCACGCCGGATCGCGCGGCGATCTTGGCCCTTTCGAGCGTGACGGTGTGAGTGAGGACTTCGAGGCCGTTCTTGCGCGCCTCGTCTACAAGGGCCGTCAAGGTCTCCTCGTTCATGCTGCTCATGTCGGGCGCTGCGCCATAACGCCAGCCGTCGGTGAAGGCCTTGATCACGTCGGGCTGATAGTACAGCGCGCGGCGCACTGCGGCGCGGGCTTCCCGCGCGGTCGAAACTTCCAGCGAGAACAATTCGCCGCGCCCGCCCTCCGCTCCGTGCCCGCCTGGAGTGGTTATCCGTACAGCCAGGCTGATGCGCGGCGCCGCGACCACGCCGGTCCTGATCAGTCGCCGCATCGGCTCGAACATCTCGCCGTATGCGCCGAAATCGACCGCTGAGGTCACGCCGCAGTATAGGTAAGCCTTCAAATTCTTCGGCCAGTCGTTGAGGACTCCGCTGACGGAAGAGTAAGGGAGGTGCGTGTGCAGATCGAACAGGCCGGGCATAAGCGTCATCCCTTTGGCCTCAATGACACGGGTACCCGCGCGCAACTCGACTTTCGCCGCGACGGCCTCAATGCGGTCGCCGCGGATGACGACGGTCTGCATCGAAGGCTCGGCGCCGGTCCCGTCAATCACGGTCGCCCCGATGATGGCGATTAGATTTTCGTTGTTCTGTTGGCGGGCGTCGGCGATGCGGTACCGGGAGCGGGAGCTCCCGGTTCTATTCCAATGTTTGTGGGCGTCGGCGGAGAAAAAAAACACGCAGACGAGTATCAAAACAGACAGCATTCGGCGTTTCATCAGGTCTCCAGAATCGCGAATTTAGGCCAGTTGCGAAAAGTCGAACCGGTTATTATTTCTACGCCAAAAATGGAGCCTGAGTTACGCTGAGTTTCATCGAGTTTGAGATAGGTGGAGCTTCACCGGCGGATCGCCCAAATGCCGCTCAAAGCTTCACTCGGAAAGCGGCGTAGTCGCTGACTTCTGACAATCATCGCGCGGATCAAACGCAGCGATTTTTTGAAATCACGTAAATAATCGCGCATTCGCGCCAATAGCCATCGTTTTAGCCATTGCATCTGTATAACGTAGCGGAGCTGCGGTATGACGCCTGCCACAATCTTCATAGCGTGATCGGCCCCGGCCTTAAAGCCGCTGGCATGGCCAAGTCTGTATAGGTCGAGCACCGCGCGCTTGAGCTGCGCCGACTCCTGGAGCGGCAAAGCTTCCAGGTTCACGCCGGGCAATAGACCCTCCAGGGTGATTCGTTCCTCGATGTCTTTGATTTTCTCTTGTTCGGTCATCGGATACCTCCTTGGCCGTCGAACCGGCAAATGAGCCATTGACGGTGTACGGTGAATTTTTATTCGAGCTGTGGCAGGGGCGATGAGTCTAGTGGGGATGAATCGTTACATCGCAACAAACAAAAACGGCTTCTGGCTATGCAATTGAGGCGCCATTGCGAATGGCGCCGACGTTTCTAGCACTATCGGGAATTTGATGATTTTGTGGCGTTCTAGCCCTACTCGCATACTAAACGCCGCCTCCAGCGGCTCTTTGAAATATGGGAGTGTTGAGGAGAGAAAAGAAAAAGTGGCGCTTGGGATAAGAATAAATGGAGTCGTTTATCACAGGATTGAGTAGCTTATCCTTGGCTTATTTGAAAAATCCGGTGAAAAGGAAAAAATAGGTGGCCACGGCGTGTGTGAGTAGGTAATGCGCCCTCGTCCTAGGGAAAGATGACGAGGGACGGATGACGAAGGACTAAAGACTGCGGCTGAAGCAGACGTTCAACCCTGGCAGCGGAAGCCGTCGATGTTCGTACGAGCTGTACGCCACACATACATACGGCGCAAACAGCAGTCGGAAATTCACTTGGTAAAACCAAACGCCAGTCCAAAATTAACGATGTTGGCCGGCGCCAACTGCCCGCGCAGTATCCGATCAGTAATGGAACTGAACTCGACGTGCGGCCGGAAATACATGCGCTGTCCCAAATAATGGGTGAGCGACCCCTCCACTCCTACGAAATTGAAGGCTGATTTGTTGACGCCGATGTATACATCGTTGAACTTTGCTGAAGCCCAACCTGAACGGGCGGAAATCGTGAACTCGGTACTTTTCGTGATCTGCCTCGCATACTCCACTCCGGCCTCGCCAAAGTAAGAGCCCCGATAAGCCAAAACGTCAAAGGCGTGGGTGGTGAATATGCGGAGCGGGCCGACCGGATAAGACAGCTTCAGCGAGCCTTCCATTGTATTTCGAGATTCGATGTCTGATGACATCCGGCCCATATAGGAGTCGAGCGCGGCCTCGAGCCTGAGCTTCTCCCAATCACGGTCGTATGCCAGGATCAAGCCGCCCGAATTTATGCCCGTGACTCCGGATGCGTCAGTCATGGCGACATTGCTCCAGGCAGTGAGAGTGAATCCAAAGGCGGAAATCCATGCCGACGGCTGCCCGACGGGCCCGTCGTCGAGCAGAAGGCCGCGCCATACGTAACGCGAATTGAAGTCCATCTCCGCGCCATAGGTGAAGGGAGATTCTTTCTCCGTCAACTGCGCTGGCGTTTCGGCGCCGGCTTCCGCGCCTATGCCGGACGACGTTGAGGTAGTAGTTGGTTGAGGGGCTTGTTGAGTTTGTTGATTGGTTGGCGTCCCTTGTGATTGAGCGAAAGAAGGGGATGCGAAGAACCACGCGATCAGACAAAACATGAGCAGTCCCTTTTGATTCTTATTGTTGATTCTTCTTGTCGCTTTCATTTTCTTTGGCCTCCTTATTGCTCCTGGCGCTGTTAGGGATTTTGATTCGCCGCCCGCGAATGTAAGCCACCTGCGCCAGGTTGCCCGGCTCAAACGGATCGAGCGTGAGACCGAAGCGCTTGATGTATTTCAGCGTCAGTTGGTAGTTGTCCGGGATGCGGGCCGCGCCGGCTTCGGCGTACATTTGGCGCCAAGCCGGTCAAGCGCGCCTAAAGATTGGGCGGAGTCGCGCACTGTGTTCATCAGCTTTGAGTAGACGATGATCTGCTGTTTCAAAATGTCATCTTCCAGGTTTTCCAGGAATCGGCATTTGATAAACGGCGGACGACCGCTTTTGAAATCAAGGAAAATATTCGGGCTAGATCCGGCATCAATCCTCTTTTGAATTTGAGGGTCAGAAGTTATCACCAGGTTCGCCCCCTCGAGCAAACAAATCTTTCCATCGCGGCGCAGGTCTTTCCTGTAAGCGATTCCTTTGCTCTCCAGCGGCAGATCTTTCAACACCTGATCGAAGGCGCGATCGATCTCCCTTGAGACGTTAGCGCTCATCGGGAAATGGATACGTAGACGGGCCGAGAGCAGAAACGCCAAGGTCAGCGAGACCGACAATTCATGGCGACTGTGCGGCCCGAAATCGCGCTCATCGAGCACGATTACCGCGTACGGTTCATCATTTAGTAACATCACTTTAAACCTTTCGCTGTCGAGTTATCCAGAATCAGTACCGCGAGCGGTAGCGAGCGTGGTTCCTGAAGTAGGCTACTGGCGGGAGCCACGCTCGCTACCGCTCGCGGTACTGATGTCGAGTCTCCCACTTGCCTCGAAAGCTTATCCAGAATGAAAGAGCGAACAGTC
>DATEMG010000345.1:0-3952 GCA_035275805.1 Blastocatellia bacterium | reverse complement strand
AATTCTTCCGCGGTCTCGACTCGCGCGCCGTTTACGCCCATTCCCTTCGCCAGGCTGACCCAATCGATCGCGGGTTGAGTCAGTCCGATCAGGCTCTGCGCCTGTTCGCCGACCTCTTTAGCGCCCGCCCGCATTAATTCGATACCCAGGATGCGGTAACTTCGGTTGTTGCAGATGATCGTTTTGACGTCGAGCCGTTCGCGGGCCTGAGTCCAGAGCGCCTGCAGCGTGTACATTGCGCTGCCGTCGGCTTGCAGGTTGATCACCACGCGATCGGGGCAGGCGATGGCCGCGCCTGTAGCGCAGGGCGGCCCCAGTCCGATCGCGCCTCCGGGCTGCGTCAAGAGAGTGTGCCTCGCCGCCGATTGCGACATCGCCAGGAAGGGCGCCATGCTCGTATTGCTCTCGTCCATCACGACGGCGTTTTCAGGCAGCAGCGCGGCGACGGCGGCCGAGAGCGTCTCGGGAGTGATCTTGCCGGCGGGGCGCGGCGGAATTTGGACAATCGAGTTTTGATCAATATTCACAGGGGCGTCGAGCGCTTCTGCCAGCGCTTCGAGGGCGCCGGCGACGTCTTCTTCCGGCCCCGCCAGTGTGCTCGTTCGCTGCTCCGGCGAGATGATGTAGCTTGGCGCGCCAGGGTAGCCGAAGAACGCGACCGGCGGTTTGGCGCCGGCCAACACGACCGATCTGTAAGGCGAGATTGCGGCGATGGCGGCTTCCGGGAAATATGGCAGGCGTTCGACGACCGTCGTTCCGGCGCCGCGCTCCCACCGCGCCGGAAAAGTTTCGCACATCAGCTTGCAGCCGGTAGCGGCGGCTATCCGCGCGGCGGCTTTCAACCCGCGCTCGCCGAGCGCATAGCCGCCGAGGAAGAGAACCTTTGGCTCATCGCGCCGCAGCGCCTCGACCGCCTGATTGATCGCGCCCTCTCCGACTTTCGGCGGCGGCGCAATCTCGCGAACCGCAACCGGTCCGTTCGCCGCGTCCATTTGACAATCGTGCGGAACGATCAGAGTCGCGATTCGCCCCGGCTTCGTCGAAGCCACCTCAATCGCTTCGGCGGCGTCGCCCGCCAGCTCTTCCGCTGACCTGTTGCGGCGAACCCAGGCGGAGACCGGTTTTGCCAGCGATTCGATGTCGCTATTGAGCGGCGCGTCGGCTGCCAGGTGCCAGGTGGCGTGCTCTCCGATCAAGTTGATTATCGGCGAACGCGCGCGTCGCGCGTCGTGCAGGTACGCGATGCCGTTGGCGAAGCCCGGCCCCAGATGCAACAGCGTCAGCCCGGGCTTCTCCGCCATCCGCGCGTAGCCGTCGGCCGCTCCCGTGCAGACGCCTTCGAACAAACACAGCACTGCGCGCATCCCCGCCGTCTCGTCAATCGCGCGCACCATCGGCATTTCGGTGGTGCCTGGATTGGCGAAGCAGACATCGACGCCTGCGTCAATCAGCGTACGAATTAAACTCTCGGCTCCGTTCATAATTCAAGGTGTCAGGTGTCAGGTTCCAGGTGTCAGGTGTCAGGTGTCAGGTTTCAGATTTGGATTAGATCTCTACTCTAAACGCGCCCTTCCATCCAAACTTCAATCCTGACACCTGACACCTGACACCTGACACCTTATTTGATTGGTGAATAATCGGTCGCCATCAGGATCACCGACTCGACCTTTTCAGTCAGCTTGCCGTTCTTCTCACTATCTTTACGGGCTTGTTGCCATTCGGGGTCGGCTCCGAAATCACGAAAGGCCTTGTCACGCGCCTCGCGGCTTGGGAAGGCCAACACATAAACCAGCGTGTTCTCCGAGCCTTTCTCCTTGTCGGTCGGCCCCCAGAACCCCACGATCTCCATCCCATGCTTCTTGAAAAGCTTCACCGTGTGGTTGCGGAATCGGGCGTGAAGTTCTTCGAGTTTACCCGGCGCGGCGGTGTAGGTACGAATCTCGAAGCAACGCGAGCCTTTCTCGAGCGACGGGCTGGGCGCGACGGTCGGCGGCGCGGGCGCGTTTTGCGCCGACGCGACGATCGAAACAAGAGAGAGAATGAATGCAAAGGAAATCAATTTGAAGAGTTTGTTCATTGTCTTTGGCCTCCGTTATTAGCTCCACGGGTCATAGGTTCCGAAGTTCCAGATATGGCCTTCGAGATCGCGGCAGGTAAACCCGCGCCCGCCGTAATCCTCATCCTTGATATCCAACAGGATCTCGGCGCCTGCCGCCTTGGCCTGCCCATAGACGAGATCGGCGTCAGAGACGACCACGTAGGCGGTCTGCGTTTCGGCGCCGCCGATCTCGTCCGGCAGTTTCATCAATCGCCCGAACACGGAGTCTGACGCCGATCCGAGCATGATCATTCCATTGCCGAAACTGAGCTGCGCATGAGCGATCGTGCCGTCCTCGTTGGGCACGACGAGTTGCTTTTCAAAGCCGAAGACGCGGCAAAGCCATTCGATCGCGGCCGGCGCGTCGCGATAACGAAGACATGGGATCACTGTGGCTCTTGTATCTTTTGGAATTGTGGACATTGCTTCCCCTTTCAGCGCCGTGCGCGGTTCGAATCGGGGCCGCTCGCGGCGCTGACTCGAATCACTTCGGCGGCATACGCAAAGCGCCGTCCAGACGAATCACTTCGCCGTTGAGCATTGCGTTTTCGATGATGTGTTTGGCCAGCGCGGCGTATTCCGCCGGGTCGCCGAGCCGTGGCGGGAACGGGATCTGCGCGCCCAGCGATTTCCTCATTTCTTCCGGCAGGTTGCCGAGCAGCGGCGTGTTGAACAGGCCCGGCGCGATGGTCACGACGCGGATGCCCGAGCGGGCGAGGTCGCGCGCGATCGGCAGCGTCATTCCGACGATCCCGCCTTTCGACGCCGAATACGCCGCCTGGCCGATCTGGCCGTCGAAGGCCGCGATCGAAGCCGTGTTGACGATCACGCCGCGTTCCCCTCCGGCGTTCGGTTCCTGCGCCGCCATTTGCGCGGCGGCGAGCCGGATGACGTTGAACGTGCCGATCAGGTTTACCTCGATGATTCGTTTGAACGACGCGAGCGAATGCGGCCCATCCTTGCCGACCGTCTTCTCGGCGACGCCTATGCCGGCGCAATTGACCGCGCCGCGCAAGGCGCCGAAGGCAGAGACGGCCGCGCCCACCGCCCCCTTGACGCTCTCTTCATCGGCGACGTTAGTCTCGACAAAGCGGGCGTTCGAACCAAGTTCCTGGGCGAGCGCCTGGCCTTTCTCTTTGTTGATGTCCGCGATGACGACGTTCGCGCCGCTCTCCGCGAGCAACCGCGAAGTCGCCCCCCCCAGGCCCGAGGCCCCGCCCGAGATCAGAAAAGTATTTCCGTTGACTTCCATTACTGGAGACTCCTTGTTTTATTCATTCTGTCGAAAAATGCTGATAGGTCTTATCCGTTAACACGCACTTTATACTTTGCTCTCCCGAACGGGCAAGGCTTCTTCCGGTTTTACGCCTGAGACGCCGTCGAAATTTTTGTAATCCCCCGGGCCTCTGTTCGTTCAAACACTGGCGGCAGGCAATCCCGATCGTGAAAAGGCCAACTCACGCGATTAATCAGGTTCACGGCCGTATCGAAGACCGTAACCTGTGCGCCGACTGCGGCGTCTATTGGCGGCGTAACATCAATAGCTCTACTCTGATCACGATTCATTGTCGACGAATATCTTCGCGCTAAACTCCCGCAACCCACTTTTAATCAAGCTTTCCGGGCGCCTTCACACGCCCTGCCCCGACAAGACTTTTTAGTAACTGCCCGGCCCGCAGCGCAGTATTGACACCATAAGAGCCTGTGACGAAGGCCTCGGCGAAGCGGGCCGCTTCGCCGCATACTTTCACCGGAGTTGTTCATGTCGCGTTGCGACGCTCTAAAACGACGCGAATCCTCCTGGGAGCGCAGGCATCCTTGCCTGCTAGCTTCGGTCAGTCGGTCGTTGCCGGG
>DATEMG010000344.1:0-5436 GCA_035275805.1 Blastocatellia bacterium | reverse complement strand
ACGCCGCTTTCCCAGTTGTAAATCGAGCTTTCGACAAATCGAGGGATGGGAAAGCGGCGTCAAAGCCGCCGCACTCCAAAGGCTGCCGCCAATCCTGATGTCTAAACTTAATGCCAGTGGCGTTGAAACGCCGGTCTAAGCTCAACCGTCGCTCCGCGACGAAGAATAAATCCGTACAATGATCTGATAACCGCTCTAGCGGCCGGGCATCTGAGGCTATCAACGGCCTGCGCCCCATCAGCAAGATAAAGGCGAAGGCGCAGGCCGAATTCTTCCACGTCTCGACCGATCTGTTCCTTGGCGTATGAGCGTAAAAATCCTCCCTCTTAAGGCAATTCGCGGACGCGGATGTTTTTAAATTCGATCGGGGAGCCTTCCGATTCCAGACAGAGATAACCGGTTCTCGGGTCGGCGCCGTTTCCGCCCGAAACCTCCTCGCCGTTCACCCACAATCGCACTTCGCCGTTGATGGCCCGGACGTAATAGTGGTTCCATTCGCCGACCCCTCGGCTGAGATTCTTGCGAGGAAAGCTGCGCGACCCGTTGGGAGAGAGCGGCGGGAACGGATTCAGCTTCGATTTGCCGACAGCGAAGATGTCGCCGTTGGTGGTGAACCAATCACCCTTCTTCCCCGTGCGCTTCTCGTACTGCTCGGCAAAGCCGTGGTCGAGCATCTGCACTTCAATGCCGTACTGCGGCAGCGCGTCCGGCTTCAACTCTTTAAGCGCCTCGTCCGGGACCCACACGAAGACGCCGGAATTGCCTGCCGATTTTAAATGCCGCCATTCGACGACCATCTCGAAGTTGGTGAACGTCCGCCGCGTGCGCATCACTCCGATCGGCTGTCCGGAGCAGGTCAGCAGGCCGTTCTTCCATGTCCACGTATCCGTGTAGCTGTTGACGTTCGTGAAATCGCCTTCACCTAGCGCCTGCCAACCCGGTCCTTCGCCGTCAATGGAGGCCTTCGGTCTCGGCTCCTGGCCGCGGCCGGGGTGAAAATAGAGCGATAGCAGCAACAGGGCCCCTATCAAACTCAGGACTTGCGCGAAATATGTTCGTTTCATATCTGCCCCTCCAGTTTCTTGCTCCGCTAAACCGTCACAGGTTTATTCGGGCGCCACGTGGGTTGAGACTGCGATTGATGAGTGTTAAAACTTCAGCTATGAATGATTCGCAAACCGGCGCCGCGCGCCATCCGGCATTGATCTATGGGCTGGCTATGCTGGTTTCACTGATCGGTTTGGGAGACTCGATCTACCTGACGATTCAACATCTAACTGGGCGAAGCGTCCGGTGTTCGGTCACTACGGGTTGTTCCGCCGTGCTCAGCAGTAATTATGCCACTATCGCCGGCGTTCCCACCGCCGCGTTCGGCGCGCTGGCCTACTTTGCCGCTTTCAGTCTTGCGACGCTGGCCGTCTTCGGATACGAGCGCGCGCGAACCGCTCTTGCCATACTCGTCGCGCCGATGCTGGCCATGACGCTCTGGTTGCTGTATGTGCAGGCGTTCGTGCTTCGCGCTTATTGTGAATACTGCTTGCTGTCGGCCGGAATGACACTGACGCTCTCGGCTCTCGTCGCCGCGGCTAGGTTTCTTATGCCCGCCCCCGGAAAAATCGTGGATCGAGGGTAGAACTTCTGGCTTGATCGAAAAATTGGAAATCGAAGATGGAACGGATTATGCGATCCTCGATCCTCGATCTTCTCACGGATTGACGGACAACCTTCTATTAATCTCCTTGCGCAACCCTTCAGTTGAAAAATTGTCGCTGTGGATCAATTGGCTGTTAATAAAAACAGTCGGCGTGCCGTTAACTCCGAGCAGGGCGCCGCGCTGCATGTCTTCCGATACGACGGTTACAACTTGAAGCCCGTCTATGTCTCGCGTGAAGCGCGGGAGGTCCAGCCCTATCTTGCGCGCGAATTCAAGCACGATCGGACGGAAATCGCCCACCTCGTTCCACTCGGACTGTTTCTCGTAAAGCATGTTGTGCATCTCCCAGAACTTCCCCTGAAGCCCCGCCGCCGCCGCGGCGTAGGAGGCTTCGAGCGCGTGACTGTGAAGTTGAGTCAACGGGAAATGGTGAAAGGCGAACTGAATCCGATCGCCGTATTCGCCCTTCAAAGTTTTGATGATCGGGTGGAGAGCGCCGCAGGGCGGGCATTGATAATCGCCGTACTCATCGATTGTAACAACCCCTTTGGAGGTCGCGACCGAGCCGCCTGCCGGCGTCGGTGTCGTCGGAGATTGGGGCTGCGCCGAGCGGAACATCATAAAGCCTCCACCGACGGCCGCCACCAGAACGGCTGCGATAATTACGAACGGCAAATAGCGTTTCATCCGGATATGATCCTTTCTATTCATTTATAAGCTCAACCGAATACAAAGTTATGGGCAACCCCGTGGCGTTATCGAATTGCGCCGCGGCCTCGACCGCCGCTTCGGCGATCTTTTCGACGTCGTCGAAGCGGTCATACGAGCAGTGCAGCGCGCCCAGCGCGTAATCCGTACCCGACCCGAAGGCCCAGTATTTGTTGTATTCGTCCACCGAACGAAGGCCGTAGACGCCGAAAATCCCGTACGGGTTGGCGATGAGCACGTTCATGTGCGAGGTCTCGTAAGGCGCCTCCTTGTCGTCGCCAGGCGTCAGAAAGTAATCGGTCTTGAGGGCCTTGTGGAATTCGCGCCAGGTCTCGAAGATCTCATGCGCGCAGTCGAGTGAGTAATGCTCGCTACGCGAAAAGTAGCTTTCCATGACATGACGGTGCGTCGACGAGCCGGTGATGCCGATGTAGCTGTGGCCGACCTGAATGATCTTCGATTTGGCGGCCAGGTGTTCGGCGCTCAGTTTCGTGCTGCCCCAGCTGACCAGGGTGTCGGCCGCGATGCAGACGCGACCGTTCTTTTTAACAACGACCACTGTAGACATAGTCTTTCCCCACGTTTTATCAAGCTTTTTCCAACGCGGCGTATTTCTCGATCATCTTCTTGTGACCATAGCCGGGGAAGTTGATCGTCAATTTGGCGTTCTCGTCTTCGCCCTCGCGTTTGACGATCAAACCTACGCCGTATTTCGCGTGACGTACGCGTGTCCCGACCTTCAATCCTGCTGGGCCTGCCGCGCCGCTCTCGTCGTCCGAGCCGCCGCGCGGCTCAAAATCGGGGGCCTTGATATTTCTGCCTTGCCGGGCAAAGAACTCCCTAACGCCGTCGGCGCTGTTGTAAGCCCGGCCTTGATAATTGCTCTCTCGCCTCGCCGGCTGCGACGGAGACGGAGACGGTTCGCGGCCCTCGAAACCCGAAGCCTTGCCGGCGAAGCGCAGCCAGCTTCCGCCTTTCGACTGGTCTTCGATCAATTCCAGGGGGAACTCCATCAGGAAACGCGAAGCTTCGGACGGCATTTCAGCGCCGTACACCCGGCGCTTCATTGCGTGCGTCAGGTAAAGATATTTCTCGGCGCGCGTGATGGCCACGTAGCAGAGCCGCCGCTCCTCCTCAAGATCGTCCTGGGTCTCGTTCGCGCGCGAATGCGGGAAGAGACCTTCTTCGAGGCCGGCGATGAAGACCAGCGGGAACTCCAACCCCTTCGCGGCGTGCATCGTCATGAGCGTGACCTGGGCCTCGGCCTTGTATTCATCGGTGTCCGAAACGAGCGCGGCGTGATCCAGGAAATCGCGCAGGGTTTCGCCGCGCTGCTCCGATTCGGCCGCCGCGTTGACCAGCTCTTCCAGGTTGAGCAGCCGCCCTTCGGCCTCCTCGGTGTTTTCGTCTTTGAGCGCGCGCTCGTATCCGCTGTCGATCACCGCCGCCTTGACGATCTCGGAGATCGGCTCGGCGGCGTCGCGCGATCTTTCGGCGAGGCCGCCCGCAACATTGCGGAAAGATTTCAAAGCCGAGACGGCGCGCGCCGGCAGGAGGTTCTGTTCGACGATGATGTTGATCGTCTCCCAGTGCGAGACGCCGAAATCTCTGGCGCGGCGCTCGATGTCGTCGAGCGTGGTCTTGCCAATGCCGCGCGGGGGCGTGTTGATCACTCGCATCAAGGCGATCGAATCGTTCGGGTTCAACGCGAGTTTCAGGTAAGCGACGATGTCTTTGACCTCGGCGCGCTCGTAAAAGCTGAAGCCCCCGACCAGGTTGTAGCGCAGCCCGGCGCGGCGGCAGGACTCCTCGAACAACCGCGACTGCGCATTGGTGCGATAGAGCACGGCCGCGCGGATTCCCGGCTCGCGGCGCAGATGCTCCTCGATTTTGCCGGCGACCCAGCGGGCCTCGGTCTCGCCGTCGACTAACTGCGCGTAGCGGATCTTCTCGCCTTCGGCGGCGTTCGCCCGAAGAACTTTGTCGAAGCGCTGGGTGTTGTTGGCGATCACCTTGTTGGCCGCAGCCAGAATGCGTCCGGTAGAACGGTAGTTGTCTTCGAGCTTGACGACCTTCGTGCCCGGAAAGTCGCGCTCGAAATTCAGGATGATGTTGAAATCGGAGCCTCGGAACGCATAAATGCTCTGCGACTCGTCGCCGACAACGCAGAAGCTGCGGTCTGTCCAGAAATCCTCCGGCCTGCGCGTGTGGAGCAGCGCGTGATCGCCCTCGACGATCAATCGCGCCAGCGAATACTGAATCCCATTCGTGTCCTGAAACTCGTCGACCATCACGTGGCGGAAGCGGTTGTGGTAGTAGCGCCGAGCCTCATCCGATTTGCGAAGCAACTGCACCGTGCGGATCAACAGGTCGTCGAAATCGAGCGCGTTCGACGCTTCCAGCCGCTGCTCGTAAAGCGCGTAGACCCGCGCGATGGCCTGACGGCGCGGGTCGCCCATTTGATCGGCCTTCTCAGCGTAAGGCTCCGGATTTTCGCCGCGGTTCTTGGCCGCGCTGATCGCGCTCTGCGTCTGTCGCGGGGTCAATTGTTTGTCCTCGTAACCGCAATCTCGAATGCATTTGCGCAACAAACTCTGCTGGTCGTCGGTGTCGTAGATGGTGAACGACCGGCTGTAACCGCGTCCCAATTTTTCAATGTCGCGCCGCAGAATTCGCACGCATAGCGAATGAAAGGTCGAAATCAGCGGCGAGGCGGAAGGCCGGTTTTCGCCGTAGTGACCGGCGAGCAGTTTTTCGACGCGCGCCTTCATCTCGCTGGCCGCCTTATTGGTGAAGGTCACGGCCAGTATGTTTTCGGGCCGCGCGTTGTGGACGGCGATCATGCGCGCGATGCGAAACGTGATGACACGGGTCTTGCCGGAACCGGCGCCAGCCAAAATCAGGATCGGGCCTTCCTGAGTGGCGACGGCCTCGTGTTGTTGCGGGTTCAAACCGTCCAGATAATCGATTGAATTTGCGCTCATTGGAATTCTGAAAAGCGATCCGATTAAGACTACGCCAACATAGGTTACGGCGCGTGGAGCGTGAGCGGCCCGGGCATAAGGCCCATCGAT
>DATEMG010000343.1:0-16914 GCA_035275805.1 Blastocatellia bacterium | reverse complement strand
CAGGTTGCATCGGCGCTTACAAGGCCGCCGAAATTCTAAGGGGGCTACAGCGTCGCGGCGTTCAAATTCGCGTCGTGATGACTCGCCATGCGACCGAGTTCGTGCGCCCGCTGACTTTCGAGGCGCTTTCGGGCCAGCCCGTGATCGTCGGGATGTTCGACCGCCCGAATTACGCGACTATCGAGCACATCACCGTCGCGCGTGAAGCCGACCTGCTGCTGGTCGCGCCAGCTACGGCGAACATCATAGCCAAATTCGCCCACGGGGTCGCCGACGATTTCCTCTCCACGGTCTACCTTTCAAACACCAATCCGGTTTTAATAGCCCCGGCGATGAACGTCGAGATGTGGAATCACGCGGCGACGCAGGCCAATATAAAAATACTGCGCGAGCGCGGCGTTTTGTTTGTCGAACCCGGCGTCGGTTATCAGGCCTGCGGTGAGGTTGGCATGGGGCGATTGGCCGAGCCTGAAGAGATAGCCGAACGCGCGTTTGAAATTCTCCGCAACCTGCAATCCGGAAGTCCGGAGTCCCAATCGAAAGATTTCGCCGGCGAGCATGTAATGGTCACCGCAGGCCCGACTGTCGAAGACCTCGACCCGGTCCGCTTCATCACCAACCGTTCGTCAGGCAAGATGGGGTACGCAATGGCCGAAGCCGCGCGCGACCGGGGCGCTCGCGTGACTCTGATTTCAGGGCCGGTCAATCTGCCCCCGCCGGAAAATGTCGAGACCGTCGACGTCCGTTCGACGAGCGAAATGTTCGAAGCCGTGATGTCGCGCCTCCACGACGTGACCGTATTCATTGGTTCGGCGGCCGTGGCCGATTTCCGCCCGGCCCTCCGCGCCGAGCAGAAGATCAAAAAAGATGGGCGCAAGACGATCACCGTCGAGTTTGAGGAGACAGAGGACATCATCGCCGCTGTCGGCGCCGCCCCAAACCGCGAGCGGCGCGTCGTCGCGGGCTTTGCGGCCGAATCGCAATCGCTGCTCGAATACGCCGAGCGGAAGCTGCGCGAAAAGAGGTTGGATTTGATAGTGGCCAACGACATCACGCGCGCCGGCGCCGGGTTCGGCGCCGAAACCAACGCCGCGACGATTCTCAAACGCGATGGCTCGCGCGTCGAGCTGCCTCTTCAAAGCAAACGCGCGCTGGCCGACCGGACGCTGGACGAGATCGCTAAGCTGCTGTGAATGGCGCCATGAATCTGCGAGAAGAACTCAGAGAATTGATCGCCCAGGCCAAAGAACATCTGCGCTATTACGGCGAGCTTGGTCTGACGCATATCGGCGAAACTTCGCGCCTCGCCGCGCCACAGCCGAAAGTCGAGGATCACGCCGCCGTAGTGTCAGCGCTGACAAAGTCCGCCGCGACTGAGACGAAACGCCCGGAGCCGCCCGCGCCAACAATCATCTCGCCCCCACAATTCGTTCCGAAACCGACAATCACTATGCCGACTGAACAAGGAAACTCTGCGGAAGGCTCGCTCTTTGGCGAGCCGCCGCTCTTCGGCGAAGCTGCGCCATCATTAACCGAGACTCTACTCTCCGACGAAACCCTCGATGACATTCGCCGCGAGCTAGGCGATTGCCGGCGCTGCAAGCTTGCCTCAACGCGCACGAACATTGTGTTCGGCGAAGGTAATCCGAAAGCCGAGCTGATGTTCGTAGGCGAAGGCCCCGGCGCCGACGAAGACGCCACGGGCCGTCCCTTCGTTGGGCGCGCGGGACAATTGCTCACCAAAATGATCGAGGCGATTGATCTGAAGCGAGAAGACGTTTACATAGCCAACGTGGTAAAGTCGCGCCCCCCGGGCAACCGCGCGCCCGAATCGGACGAGGTCAAGGCGTGCATCCCATTTCTCTTTCGCCAGATCGCGGCGATTCGCCCGAAGCTGATCGTGGCGCTGGGCAATCCCGCGATGCAGGCCCTGCTCGACACTAAAATCGGCATCACGAAGATGCGCGGCCATCTCCAGGACTATCCGCGCGTTCCCGGGATCAAAGTGTTGCCGACATTCCATCCGGCCTACTTGCTACGCTCGCCCGACAAGAAGCGAGAAGCCTGGGAAGATTTGAAGAAGGTTCGAGCGTTTCTGCGCGGCGAGTTGTAGAAAGAATTTCAGCGGTGGCTGAAACGCTTTTTCTTGAATACTATATAACCGATGCCCGATCAGGGACTGATTCAGGAAAACGTTCCGCTCTCGCCTTTGACTACTCTGCGGATCGGCGGCCCCGCGCGCTTTTTCGCCGAAGCGCGCGAGGAAGATGAATTGCTCGCGGCGTTTTCGTTCGCCGAGCAACGCGGCCTTCCTCTCTTCGTTCTCGGCGGCGGGAGCAACGCTCTGGTCTCCGACGAAGGTTTTCCTGGCATAGTCGTTCAGGTGGCGCTCAAAGGCGTGACCTGGCGCGACGAAGGCGACAGGGTCGTCGGCGCCGCCAGGGCCGGTGAAGATTGGGACGAGTTTGTGCGCCAATGCGTCGAGCGCGATCTGGCTGGAGTCGAATGTTTGAGCGGTATCCCGGGCAGTGTCGGCGGCACGCCAATACAGAACGTCGGCGCTTACGGACAGGAAGTGAGCGAGACGATCTCTTCGGTTCGCGTCTTCGACCGTCTCGCCGGAGGGTTCGCCGAGTTGAGCAATGAGGAATGCCGATTCGGTTATCGCGCCAGCGTCTTCAACACCGCGGCTCGTGAACGTTACGTCGTGACGGCGGTCGCGTACGCGTTGAAACCGCATGGGGAGCCGGCGATCCGCTATCCCGACCTCAAAAGTTTTTTCTCGAAAGTTTCTACCAGGCCTTCGCTCGGGCTGACGCGTGATGCCGTGCGCGAAATTCGCGCGCGGAAGGCGATGTTGATCACGCCCGGCGATCCGGATTGCCGCAGCGCGGGATCGTTCTTCAAAAATCCCATTGTCACACCGGATACTTTCGCTCTCATTGAAGATATCGCCAAGGGGCAAAATCTGATCGGCGCCGCCGAAGCGGTTCCGAAATTCCCGGCCGGCGATGGCAGAGTGAAAGTCCCCGCCGCCTGGTTGATCGAGCGCGCGGGGTTTCATAAAGGCTACAGCCGCGGACGGGTGGGAATCTCTTCGAAGCATACGCTCGCGATCGTCAATCGCGGCGGCGCGACCGCGCGTGAAGTGATCGAACTGATGAAGGAGATTCAAGAGCGAGTGGCCGCCAGGTTCGGCGTCTCTCTCACGCCGGAGCCTGTATTTGTCGGGTTCGACCCGCCGAAAGGCGAAATGGAACCGGCGCGCGAATGGCAATTTTGATTAGTCAATGGTAAGCTGCCCCCCTTCCGGCGCTACTCTGATAAGAATGAAAATCAACCACGAAGAAACGAAGAACACGAAGGAAGAAAAGAAGAAATCTTCGTGTTCTTCGTTTCTTCGTGGTTGATTTTCCGCAGGAGTGTTAAAAGTGAAATGTCCTTACTCCATAGTCGTCCCCTTTCATAACGAAGAAGAGAATCTGCCCATTCTTTATCGCCGTCTGACGGAAGTGATGGAAGATCTCGGCGAAGACTATGAGTTGGTCTTTGTCGATGACGGCAGCGCAGACCGCACGTCGGCGATTCTCAGGGAGATTTCCGCGCTCGATCCGCGCGTGACTGGCGTCCGGTTGCGGCGCAATTTCGGCCAGACTGCGGCGCTGGCCGCCGGATTCGATTACGCCGAGGGCGACGTGATCATCGCCATGGACGGCGATCTGCAGCATCAGCCGGAAGACATCCCACGATATCTGGCGAAGCTCGAAGAAGGGTACGACGTGGTCAGCGGCTGGCGTCAACACCGCCAGGACGGATTCCTGCGCGCGTTTCCGTCGAGGGTCGCGAACAAGCTGATGGCGCGCGCGTCGGGAGTTCCAATCCACGACTTCGGCACGACGTTTAAAGCCTACCGCCGCGAAGTTCTAGAAAGAATCCCGATCTACGGGCAGATGCACCGGTTCATCCCGGCGATGGCCAGCGTCGAAGGCGCGCTCATCGCCGAAATCCCGATCGAGGACAAACCGCGACTGAACGGTAAATCCCATTACGGGTTGTCGCGCACTTTCCGTGTAATGTTCGACATCCTGACCGTTCGCCTCATCGTGCGTTACTTTTCTCGCCCGCTGCATTTCTTCGGCGGCGTCGGGGCAGTGATGATCGTGACGGCCGGCGTCCTGGCTAGTTGGCTTTTGTTCAAGAAGCTTTATTGGCGCGAAAACATATTCATCGAAAACGGGCCGATGCTGCTCTTCGCCGCCGTGACTTTTCTTGGAGGGGTTCAGTTTCTGGGACTGGGGCTGCTCGGCGATCTCTTCACGCGGCTCTATTACGCGCCGGAGCGGAGGAATATTTATAACGTGGCGCGAGTTTTTCGTAGCGAGTTGCCGAAGGAGATCGGGCGGGAAAAGAGATAAATCGCATGCCGGCATCAACTGAAATAGTCAATCGCAAGATCAGTCATTTCGACCTCTGCGCGAACCAGGACGTGGAGTTTCGCAAGAAGACCACACTCTTCGAGGACGTCGAACTGGTTCATCAGCCGCTGGTCGAAACCCGGCTCGAAGACATCGATCTGAGCGTTGTCGCGCTCGGCAAACGTTTGAACTATCCACTGATCATCACCGGGATGACCGGAGGCGCGGAAGAGGTCGCGAGGTTCAACCGGGAAGTAGCCGCGCTGGCCGATCGAATGGGCGTCGGTTTCGGCGTCGGCTCGCAGCGCGTGGCGCTTCGGCATCCTGAGATGAAGAAGACCTTTCAGGTGCGCGACGTCGCGCCGAACGTCTTGTTGTTCGGCAACATTGGCGTGGCGCAGGCGCGCGAATTGACCTCGCGCGAGGTGACGCGGCTAGCCGAAGAGATAGGGGCTGACGCGATGTGCGTCCACCTGAATGCGGCGATGGAGATCATTCAGGAGAATGGCGATCACGATTTTCGCGGCTCGCTCGAAGCCGTCAAGAGGCTTGTAGACGAATCTCCGCTGCCGATCGTCGTCAAAGAGACTGGATGCGGCTTCGCCCGAGAATCGGGAATGAAACTGCGCGACGCCGGGGTCCAGTGGATTGACGTTTCTGGCGCCGGAGGGACTTCGTGGGTCGGGGTCGAAACGATCCGCAATCGCGCGATGCGACATCTGGGCGAGGCATTCTGGGACTGGGGCGTGCCGACCGCCGCCAGCGTAATTGAACTTCGTTCGCTCGGTCTGAATCTGATCGCGTCGGGCGGCGTCCGCACCGGGTTGCAGGCGGTGAAGGCCCTGGCTCTGGGCGCGAAAGTCGTCGGCTTCGCTCTCCCGGTCCTGCGAGCATACGTTTCGGGCGGGATCGAGGGGGTTGAAGCTTTTCTGAACGCCTTCTGTGACGAATTGCGCGTGGCGTTGATGCTGTGCGGGCGCCAAAGAGTTTGCGACCTAACCCCTGATCAGGCAGTGATTGGAGGGCGTTTGCTCGAATGGGTCGAGCAGCGCCGCCTTGCGACGCGATGAGTGAACCGGGCGCTTCAAGCATCACCGATCTCTGCATCGTCACCGCCGTCGATGTCGAATTCAAAATCGCCGCCAGTCTGCTCTCAGGAAAATCCTTTTCGGAGGACCCTCCCGGGGTGCGCCTCCGGAGGATTAAAATCTGCCGCGGACTGTTCGGCGGGCGCCGGGCCACGATTTTGCAATCGGGGATGGGCGCGGTCGGCTTCGCCGAAGGGCTCGCGAAACACCTCACGAATAATCGCTATGACGCTTTGATCGTTTCGGGTTTGGCGGGCGGGCTTGATCCGCGGCTCCGAGTGGGCGACGCGGTTCTCTACAATCTCTGTTACGACGCGCGCGTTAGCGATTTTACGCGCCGCGAACGGCCGGGTCAGGGAGAGGTCGCGGCTACAGGCTGCGATGAAACCTTGTCCGACTTCCTGTGCAGGGCGTTAACCAACTCGGGACTTTCTTTCATTCAGGCGCCCGGAATCACGGTCGGCAGGGTAGTCACGGAAGCGAACGAGAAATTGGCGCTCGGCGCCCGTTACGGCGCGGCGGCGGTCGATATGGAGACTTACGAAACGCTCGAAGCCTGCGCCAGGCTCGGCCTGCCGGTCGCCGCGTTGCGCGTCATATCCGACGAGGCCGTGCGCGACATACCGGATTTCAATCGAATCTACAACGCCGATGGCCGAATGAATGGCTGGCGAACATTTGCGGCGATGGCAGCCCGCCCGTCCGCCGCGCTCCGATTATTGATGACCATCAGACCCGCGCTCCAATCCCTGAAGGCGACCCTGCAAGCGGCGATGGGCGCATAAAACAGACCTCGTTGAAGTTTGCGCCGGTTGACAAGCCGCAGGCAGGCGCCTATATCATCGTCCAATGATGAGCCCCGGATAAAAAACAAGGAGAACAGTAAATGAGTAATCTAGCGCTTTCGGCGGTAGAGACATATCCAGAGATAGAGACCAAAGAAGGACATTACAAAATAGCCTCCACCACATTCGTCATCAGGACAGACGAGCGAGTCGAATTGAAAAGCATCACCGGAGAGATCGCCGCCTTCGTCGATCAGGCCCCGATCCGCGACGGCATCGTTCATGTATCGTCGCTGCACACCACGGCCGGGCTGATGATGAATGAAGTCCAGGGCGCGCTGCTCTCTGACATGGCCAACCTGTTCGAACAGGTCATCCCAACCGCCGTTTATTACAAACACAATGATCCGCTGCTTTCCGACTGCGATCGCAGGAACGCCGACGCGCACCTTCGCGCCGTTGTGGTCGGCCATAGCGTTTCCATTCCGATAACCGAGGGCAGGCTGAAACTAGGGACCTGGCAGAAGGTTCTCCTTGCCGAGTTCGACGGCCCGAACAACCGGAAAGTTCACGTTCAAGTGATGGGAATCTGAGTGGAGAGTAGGGAGTGGGGAGTGGGGAGTCGGGATATGAACTTCCTGATCTTCCGTTCCCCATTCCCCATTCCCCATTCCCTTTCTATGAGAGCATTCGTCACAGGCGCTACCGGCTTCATCGGCGCCCATCTGGCGCGGGCGTTGCTACGTGACGGGCATCAGGTCAGGGCATTGGTCCGTCCGGAGAGCGACCGGAGGAATGTCGCAGGCTTGCCCGTCGAGATGGTCGAAGGCGATCTGGATGACCAGCGCAAGCTCGCCGAGCAGGTGGCGGGCTGCGACATGGTCTTTCACGTCGCGGCTCATTATTCTCTATGGGTGAAAGATCGTGACTCGATCTACCGCGCCAACGTCGGCGGCGCAAAAAATCTGCTCGCCGCCGCGCGCGCCGCGAAGGTCAAACGTTTCGTTCACACCAGTTCAGTCGCGGCGATCGGAGTTCCCGCCAAAGGTTCGGTCGGAACCGAAGACACACGGACCACGCTCGAAGAGCTTGTCAGCGATTACAAGAAGTCGAAGTACCTGGCCGAACAGGCCGCGCTCCAAGCGGCGCGCGAAGGGCTGGATGTGGTGATCGTCAATCCGTCGACGCCTGTCGGCGAGCGCGATGTCAAACCCACTCCGACGGGCGAGATCATATTGCGCTTCCTGCAAAATCGAATGCCCGCTTACGTCCATACGGGCCTCAATCTAATCGACGTTGAGGACGTCGCGCGAGGGCACATACTGGCCTGGAAGAGGGGGCGAACCGGCGAGCGCTACATTCTGGGCAATCGCAATCTCTCGCTCAAAGAGACGCTGGAAATTCTCGCGGCGATCACTGGCAAACGCGCCCCGCGAATCGCTATCCCTCACTCCATCCCCGTTGCAGTGGCTTTTATTGACGAAATGATACTGGCGCGTCTGGGCAAGAACCCGCAGGTTTCTTTCTATGCGGCGCAGATGTCGAGAAAGGCGATGTATTACGATTCGACAAAGGCCGTCCGCGAATTGGGATTGCCGCAGAACCCGATCGAGAAAGCTCTGGAGAAGGCCGTCCGGTGGTTTGAAGAGAACGGTTACGTCTGAGCGATTGAATTGCCAGTTGGACAGGAGACGGGGCGACAAGGCGACGGGGCGACGGGGCGAATGGGACAGAAATCGGCGCATCTTCTCTCCCCGTCGCTTCGTCGCCCTGTCGCCCCGTCCTTCCTACTGCGCCTTTCCGAGCGATTTCAAGCGCGCCCTTTCGAACTCATCGCCCCTGTTCCATTGCGGCGTTTCGGTCGCGTTGGCCACGCGCAAGCCTATCCAGAACGCCAGCCGCGCTTGTTGAATCATTCCGCCGAAATTCCAGTTCGGGCTGTATTCGTCCGAGGGCTGATGGTAGCGGTGCTGATTGTAGTCCTGAAACTGCTCTTCGCCCCATTTATCGGAATGGCCGACGAACTTCACGCCGGGATTGAAGCTGACGGCAGGGACGCCCGCCTTGGCGAATGGGAAATGATCGGAGCGGTAAAAGGAGCCTTGCTCGGGTCTTGGGTCCGGTGAAACCGTCACGTTATTCTCTTTGGCAACCTCGTCGATGACTTTGCCCAGCGTGGAGCGCTCGGCGCCGAGAGGCGTGATGTCCGTCGTTACGCCCAGCGCGTTCATCGAGTCGAGGTTGATGTTGGCGACCGTCTGCTGAAAGGGAACGAGCGGATGAGTGGCGTAATACTCCGCCCCTAACAACCCTTGCTCTTCCGCCGTGGTGGCTATGAAAAGAATCGAGCGACGGGGCTTGAAGGCCAGCGAGTTGAAGGCGTTCGCAATCGCGATAATGCCAGCGACTCCCGTCGCGTTATCCACCGCGCCGTTGTAAATGTTGTCGCCCGGCTGGTCGGGCCTGACGCCCAGGTGATCCCAATGCGCGGAATAGATCACGTATTCATTCTTCAGCGTCGGGTCGTTGCCGCGGTAAATCGCAACGACGTTCGGCGAGGTCATGCGTTGCGACTGCGCCCGCAGCGTCATATTCAGGCTGACGCCGAGAGGCGCGGGACTGAAGGCGCGCGAAGCGGCCGATTGGCGCAGCTGATTGAGGTCCTTTCCCCCCAACTGCGCGATCTTGCTGGCGGTTTCTTCGGTCACCCACGATTTCAATTTCAACGACGGCGTGTTCGCTTCGGGCGCGAGGCCGAACCGGGCGCCGCCCCACGAGTTGCGAACGACGCTCCATCCATAGCCGGCCGAGTTATCGGTGTGAATCAGGATCACTCCGGCCGCGCCGCGCCGCGCCGCTTCTTCGTATTTGTACGTCCACCGGCCGTAATAGGTCAGCGCCTTGCCGCCGAAAAGGTTCGGCTCCGAGGGCGACGCGGGCGGGTCGTTGACCATGATCATCAGAACTTTGCCGCGGACGTCCAACCCTTTGTAATCGTCCCAGTTGTTTTCGGGCGCGTTGACGCCGTAACCGGCGAAGATGATGTCGCCGGTGATCGGGATTTCGGCCTGCTCGAGATCGGTCCCGGCGACGAACTCATCGCCGAATTTGAATTCGGCGGCGGCGGACTCGCCTTTGACCGCTAACTTTGTCGAGGGATCGGTTCTCGTTCCGATCATCTGAACCTGTTGAAAGAAACTCCGGTCGGCGGCCGCCGGTTCGAGTCCTAAGGCTTCGAACTGCGACGCGATGTATTTGGCCGCGAGAATACCGCCGCGCGACCCGGGGCCGCGCCCTTCTAGAAGGTCGTCGGCCAGGTATTTGACATGGGCGCGCAACTTGCTCTCCACGATCTGCGAGGAGGCCGAATCGGCGTCGGTCGCTTCGCTGAGCAGCGCGCGGTTTGCAGACATTATCTTATCGAAGGCCGGGCGTGGAGTCGCGGCCACGCCGCTCCTGCCGCGCGCGCGGCTGGAAGCGCTGCGGCGGCTTTTACCGCGAGATCTCTTTTTCGCGCCGCCCTTCTTCTGGGCTCCGCTTTTTGCTCGGCTCTGCGCCGCCGCGCCGTCAATTGGCCAGGTCAGTGGCCAGACCAATCCGAAACAGATCATGAAGGCGAATAGGCGGATCAACGGACGATTTATTTTCATAATCCCTCAAACGAGTCAGTACCGCTAGCGGTAGCGAGCGGCGCTCCCGATCAGCTTGCTTGGAAGGTCGGCTCGCTACGACTCGCGGCGCCGACTCCTCGATACGAAATAATTCCAGCCGCTTTCAAACATGGTAGTCGCTCGGCGAGATGATCGCTCGATTATCAGCGAATGCGGCAATAACTGGGCTGGTATGGGCGCGATGTGATTGCATTTATCTTTCTCGATAAAATTCTCGATAAAAATCGCTGGGCAATGTCTACCTGAGCGGGGGGATAAAATCAAGCAGCCCATATTCTAAAAGGATATTCTCAAGGGATATTGTCAAAGCCGGGGAATATGACTATGCTTTCAGGGAACGCGAAGTTGAGAGCCGAGGTGGAACGCTTGGAACGTGTCCATGCTCGCTCAGCCGCTCCTTTCTCCAATAACAGATTGAAAGTATTTGCAGTTGCATACATTACGAGGTTTTACTGGCAATGCAGGAATTTCACGATAGCACTCCCAACGACGTCGTCAGATACCCCATGGTTCCCATACGCGAGGTCGTAGTCTTTCCTCACACAAAAGCCGCCTTTGTGATTGGGCGCCCGTCTTCGGTGCTCGCCCTCGAGAAGGCGCTTGCGACCGACCGCATCATCTTTCTGGCCACGCAGCACGACGCCACCGTCGAAGACCCGGCGTCTGACCAGATTTATCAGGTGGGCACGCTGGCTTACATCGCCAACTCGCTGCGCAAGCCCGAAGAGGCCACGATCAAAGTCCTGGTCGAGGGCCGTGAGCGCGCCCGCGCCGTGCGGGTTGAGGAAAAGGACGGGTTCTACCTGGCGACGCTGCGCCGCGCGCCTGTCACGGCCGAAAACAATAAGCGCGTCGCGCCTCTCCTTTCGCGCCTCATCACGCTGATCGAGCAGTATCTGAAGATCGCGCAGGACGGCAATCAGGATCAGATAAACGCCGCTTTGCGCGCCGCCGATCCCGGCCAGTTGGTCGACCAACTCGCCGACAAGATGAAGCTCGAGACCGCTGACAAACAGAGGTTGCTTGAAACTTATTCGACGCAGGAGCGGATGATGCGCCTGATCGAGATCATCGAAATCGAGATCGAGAAGCAGAACCTCGACCGCACGATCCAGACCCGCGTCAAACGGCAGATGGAGAAACAGCAGCGCGAGTATTACCTCAACGAGAAGATCAAGGCGATTCACAAAGAGTTGGGGCGCAAGGACGAACGCGCCGAATATGAAGAGTTGAAGCAGAAGATCGAAGACGCGGGAATGAGCGCGGAGGCTTACGACAAGGCGATGGGCGAATTGAAGCGCCTGGAGCAGATGCCGCCGATGTCCGCCGAGTCCACGGTCTCGCGCAATTACCTCGACTGGCTGATCGGCGTGCCGTGGAAAAAGCGCAGCGAAGAGATTCGCGATATCGGCCACGCGCATGAAGTCCTGGAAGCGGATCACCACGGTCTCGAAAAAGTGAAGGAGCGCATCCTGGAATACCTGGCCGTCCGCCAACTCATTGAAAAACCGCGCGGCTCGATCCTCTGTTTCGTCGGCCCGCCGGGCGTCGGCAAGACCAGCCTGGGGCGCTCGATCGCCAAGGCGACCGGACGCAATTTCGTTCGGCTGTCACTGGGCGGGGTGCGCGACGAGGCCGAAATTCGCGGGCATCGCCGCACCTACATCGGCGCGCTGCCGGGACAAATCATTCAGATGATGAAGAAGTCCGGCGTCGTCAACCCGCTGATACTCCTCGACGAGGTTGACAAGCTCGGACACGATTTTCGTGGTGACCCGGCGGCGGCGCTGCTCGAAGTTCTGGACCCCGAGCAGAACCACACCTTCCACGATCATTACCTTGACGTCGAGTACGACCTTTCGCAAGTCATGTTCATCGCGACCGCGAACGTATTGCACACGATCCCTCATGCCTTGCAGGACCGCCTGGAGATCATCCGGCTGGCCGGCTACACCGAGCGCGAGAAGTTGGAGATCGCCAAACGCCACCTGGTCAAAAAACAGGCCGAGAACAACGGGCTGAAGGAAGAGCAGGTCGTCTTCAACGACGAGGGGTTGAAAACGATCATCGAAAACTACACTCGCGAGGCGGGCGTGCGTAACCTCGAACGTGAGATCGGATCGATCTGCCGCAAGGTCGCGCGGCAATTGGTGCAAAACAAGGACGGCGCAGAGGAAGGGGTCTCTTCCAGCCCCCCTTTCAACATTGACGGCGCGACGGTGAAGAAGCTGCTCGGCCCGACGAAGTTCCGGGCGCAGCGCGCAATGGAACGGAACGAGATCGGATTGGCTAACGGCCTGGCGGTGACCGAGATCGGCGGAGACGTGATGCAGATCGAGGCGACGCTGGTCGAGGGTTCGGGCAAGATCACCCTGACCGGCAAACTCGGAGACGTGATGCAGGAATCGGCGCAGGCGGCCATCACATACGTTCGTTCGCGCGCCGCCGAACTGGGACTTGCGGCCAGCTTCCACAAGAGTTTCGACCTCCACGTCCATGTCCCTGAAGGCGCGATCCCGAAAGACGGTCCGTCGGCCGGCATCACAATGGCGACGGCGATGGCGTCGGTCCTGACGCGCATCCCGATCCACAAGGAGGTCGCTATGACCGGCGAGATCACTCTGCGAGGCAAAGTGCTGCCCATCGGCGGGGTGAAGGAGAAACTCCTGGCGGCGCACCGCGCCGGCGTCACGACCATCATCATTCCGAAGGAGAATGAGAAGGACCTGGCCGAGGTTCCCGCCGATGTGCTCGATGCGCTGCAAGTCAACGCCGTCGAGACCATGGACGAGGTCTTGCAAATCGCCCTCGAGCGACTGCCGTCGCCTCGCGCCGACGCGAATCTCGAAATGCCTGCCCCGGTCTGGCAACCAACGCCGCCCGTGACCGGGACCGCTGAAGGGCCGCTGACTTAATGAAATCAAGTCTGTTAGCCACAGAGCCACCGCAGGCACAGACGCGAATTGAAAGAGAGATTGAGGGAAGGAGAGGAAAAGCGGCGCTCTATCCATGCGATCTCTCCATCCTTTCCTTTCTCTGTGGCTCTGTGCCTCTGTGGCTATTAATTCGTTGAAAATCATCAGCGCAAAATTTATCGCCGCGGCCCAATCCCCGGAATCATTTCCGAAGGATAGGCGACCTGAAATCGTCTTCGCGGGGCGCTCGAACGTGGGCAAATCGAGCTTAATTAACAGCCTGGTGGGCATGAAGGGGCTGGCGCGGACCAGTTCCACTCCAGGGCGCACACAATCGATCAACTTCTTTCTGATCAACGATGAGTTTTATTTCGTTGATCTGCCCGGGTACGGTTATGCGAAAACGTCGAAAGAAAACCGGCGCGCCTGGGGCAAATTGATCGAGAAATACCTTGCAGAACGCCAACAGCTTGTGCTATCTATTTTGATCGTAGATGCTCGGCATGAGCCTTCCCCGTTAGACCTTCAGATGAAATCCTGGTTACAGCATTCTGGAATTCCGTATCTGGTGGTTTCGACGAAAGTTGATAAGCTATCGTCTAACGAGAGGCGCAAGTCCCGCGAGCGCGCGGAACAGATACTTGAAACCGACCGCGTCATCCCCTATTCATCGCTTACCGGAGAAGGCGCCAAACACATCTGGAACGAGATTCGGGCCGGCATCTCATCGCAATAACCCCTATTGGCATTGACCTTTTGGATTGAAAAGAACATCCCCTTGATTGAATCGCAAACTGCACTCACCACGGTGGACTGATCTCTTGCGTTGATTATCCCGAAATAGACAAGGAGTATTTTTCGCCCGCCGCCGCTTGCGGGGCCCCCGCTTGCGAGGGCGACGGTAACGACCACCCTAGAAAGCAGGGACCAAATCCTATGGCAGACAGAAATATAAGATCGAGAGATAGAGACAGAGACAGGGACAGGGACAGGGACAGGGACAGGGACAGGGACAGGGACAGGGACAGGGACAGGGACGATGATGATCTGGAAGAATATGAAGCCTATGACGGCGACTCGCTTCTGGACATCGCCGATCTGAAGGAGATGAACATCTCTAAGCTCACGCAGATCGCGAAGGACCTGGAGGTTCCGGGAGCGACCGGCATGCGGAAGCAGGAGTTGATCTTCAAAATCCTGCAGGCGCAGACCGAGAAATCGGGCCTGATCTTCTCCGAGGGGGTGCTTGAGACGCTGCCCGACGGCTTCGGCTTTTTGCGCGCGCCCGAATACAACTATCTTCCGGGCCCCGACGACATTTACGTCAGCCCGTCGCAGATCCGCAAATTCGACCTACGTACAGGGGACACCATCTCGGGTCAGATCCGTCCGCCGAAAGAGGGCGAGCGTTATTTCGCGCTGATCAAGGTCGAGGCGATCAACTTCGAGCCGCCGGACGTCGCGCGCGACAAGGTCTTCTTCGACAACCTGACGCCGCTCTATCCGAACGAGCATCTGCGGATGGAGACCAATAGCGAGAACCTTTCGGGGCGGGTGGCCGACCTGTTCACTCCGATCGGGAAGGGGCAGCGCGCGTTGATCGTCGCCCCGCCGCGCACCGGCAAAACGATGCTGTTGCAGACCATCGCCAACTCCATCTCCGAAAATCACCCCGAAGTCACGCTGATCGTCCTGCTGATCGACGAACGCCCGGAAGAGGTGACCGACATGCAACGTTCGGTCAACGGCGAGGTGATCTCCTCGACCTTCGACGAGCCGGCTTCGCGCCACGTTCAGGTGGCCGACATGGTGATCGAAAAAGCGAAGCGCCTGGTCGAACACAAACGCGACGTGGTGATCCTGCTCGATTCGATCACGCGACTGGCGCGCGCCCACAACGCGGTCGTCCCGCCTTCGGGCAAGATTCTGTCGGGCGGCGTCGACTCGAACGCGCTACAGCGCCCGAAGCGGTTCTTCGGCGCGGCCCGCAACATCGAAGAGGGCGGATCCTTGACGATCATCGCCACGGCGCTGGTCGAAACCGGAAGCAGGATGGACGACGTGATCTTTGAAGAATTCAAGGGCACGGGCAACCTGGAAATCCATCTCGACCGCAAGCTCTCGGACAAACGCGTCTTCCCAGCGATCGATCTGCAAAAGTCGGGCACGCGCAAGGAAGAATTGTTGATCCCGAAGAAAGACCTCGACCGAATCTGGGTCCTGCGCCGCGTGCTCAACCCGCTTTCGCCGGTCGAGCAGATGGAACTTGTCCTCGAAAGATTGGAGAAGACCAAAACCAACGCCGATTTCCTATCTTCGATGAGTCAATAGCGCGACATGGATGGGACTTATAGGAATTGCAAGCCCTATAAGTCCCATAGGTCCCGTCCAGATGATACAGCCCGGGCGCGCCTGAATACGCTCTCAAAAACGCCCTTTTGACACATCACCTCTCTCCCATTACACTCGCAACTGAACCGTTGATCTGAAGCAGTTGCGCGAGGAGCGCCTGCGCGGCGCCCCTTAGGCTTATCTCCGGTTCAATAAATAGCTGGTTGAGGAGTAAACCGGTGAGTGTAATAGAGACATTACTGCCTTTTATCATTACCTTGTGCGCGATGATTGTGATCCACGAATTCGGTCACTTCATTGTCGCCAAGCTGCTGGGAATCGCGGTTGAAACATTTTCAGTGGGGTTCGGCCCGCGTCTGCTCGGTTTCAAACTCGGCGACACGGACTATCGAGTCAGCGCGATTCCGCTCGGCGGCTACGTCAAATTCCGCGGCGAAAATTTGGAGATGCTGCAAGGGAAAAGCGAAGGCTCGGTCGATGAATTCCTCTCGCACCCGAAGTGGAAACGCTTCCTGGTCGCCCTAGCCGGCCCCGTCTTTAACCTCGCCACCGCGCTCATGATTCCGACGGTCGCAATCCTGGTCGGCTTTCAGGCCGACATTTACGACTCGCAGCAGGTAGTGATCGGCGAGGTCAAACCGGGTTCGACCGCCGAACAGTCAGGGCTGCAGAAGGGGGATCGCCTCATCTCTTTCAGCGGCGAGCGGAATCCGACCTGGGCCAGTTTGAATGACAAAGTCATTGTCAATCTAGGCGAAGAAATTCCCGTGACCGTTGACCGCAACGGACAGATCATCGAATTGAAACTGCGTCCGCGCGTCGAAACTCGCGGCGGTGAATCTTACGGAATGGTTGATCTCGAGCCGCCGCTCTCTTACATCGGCGTTGCGCAAGTGATGGGAGGCACGGCGGCGGAAGCCGCCGGACTGAAAGCCGGAGATAAGATCACCACGATCAATGGCGCGCCGGTCACGACCTGGAATCAATTCCGTCGCACGATTCAGGAAGGCAACGATGTCACGCTGACAGTCCAGCGTGGGCAGGAAACTTTAACGATCAAAGGCAAGCCGCAAAAGCAGGGAGAAGAGTATGTGCTCGGCTTCAACCGCGTGTTTGAGACGAAACTGTTGAAGACTGATTCGCTTGCGGCGGCGTTACGTTACGGGTGGGATTATAACATTCGCGCCCTTAAACTCATGGGCGCAGTCTTCCAGCAGATTTTCACCGGCAAGCGTTCCGCGCGTAGCTCCATCGCCGGTCCCATCGGGATCGCGGAGCAGACCGCCACCGCTTATAAGATTGACGGCTGGTCCGGAGTAGTCAGATTGATGGGAATGCTCAGCCTGAGCCTGGGTATTTTAAACCTGTTACCCATTCCGGTGCTTGACGGCGGCGTGATCCTGCTGATTTTCATCGAAGGGATGCTTGGCCTGGTAGGCTTGACCCTGACCATGAACTTCCGCGAACGGTTCCAGCAGGTGGGTTTTGTGCTCGTCCTGTTGTTAATGGGCTTCGTCATCGTCAACGACTCGGCAAGGTTGGTTGAGCGGTTTTTCAATAAACCGCCCGCCCAGGAACAACAAAAGAAATAGCTTCCTCCAAACGGGCGGTTCGGATTGACGGACCGCCCGTTTTTATTAAGATGCTACAGTACCGCGCGCGTAAGCAAGCGGTCGCCCTGCATGCGA
>DATEMG010000342.1:0-16821 GCA_035275805.1 Blastocatellia bacterium | reverse complement strand
GCCAGCAGTATCAGGACTCGCCGCACTCCATACGCTTCGCGATTTCGGTCAACGTCAACGGCTTCCCCGACGGCCTCGCTTACGGGTTTTCAGGCGCCCTACGAGTGTTATCGGCTCGAACGAATCCTGCGTCTTTTGATTCAGCCTCAGTCTTTGCTAAGAGCCTGGCGCGCTTTGCGCACAAGCCCGGCGGCTTCATCCGCGCTCTGGGCCATCGCTGTCAGATGTCCCATCTTGCGCCCCGGCTTCGGTTCGAGCTTGCCGTAGAGGTGTAGCTTGACGTTTGGAAACGCGCAGACGGCGGCCCAATCAGGTTCGCCGGCCTCTCCGCGAACGCAAGGCCACAGATCGCCCAGCAGATTGGCCATGGCCGCGGGCCGTAGCAGCTCGGTCGAGCCGAGCGGCAGACCGCAGACGGCGCGCAGTTGCTGCTCGAACTGGCTGGTCACGCAGGCGTCGAAAGTCAGATGGCCGGAGTTGTGCGGGCGTGGCGCCAGTTCGTTGATAAACAACTTGCCTCCCGCCGTCAGGAAAAATTCGACGCACAAGACGCCGACGACGTCGAGCTGTTCGAGAACGGCGCGCGCAATGGTCACAGCTTCCCGAGCGATTTCGGGCGGCAGGTCGGCGGGGGCGATTGAGACGTCCAGGATGTGGTTGCGATGGTCGTTTCGAATCGCGCCCCAGTGTGTGAACCCGCCGTCAATCCCCCGCGCGCCGATGACCGAAAGTTCGCATGCGAAATCGACCCAGGCCTCCAAAATCATCTCCTGGGCGCCCGCCGAGGCGAGCGCGGCTTCGGCCTGATCCGCTTCCGTGATCTTCGTTTGACCCTTACCGTCATAGCCGAACCCGGCGGTCTTCAAAACCGATGGGCAGCCGAATTCGTTCAGCCCGGCTTTCAAATCTTCGAGCGAGTTTACGGCCTTGAACGGCGTGACCGGGAAACCGTGATCGCGGAGGAACGTCTTCTCGCGCAGCCGGTTCTGCGTAACGTGCAACACAGAGCCGCCAGGCCTGACGGGGGCGCATTCGGCTGCGGCCTGCGCGGTCACCGCCGGAACGTTTTCGAACTCGAACGTCACGACATCTACATCGGAGGCGAAGCCGCGAACGGCGATCAGGTCGTCGTAATGCGCCTTGATCTCGAGGTCGGCCACCTGCCCAGTGGGCGTGTCTGTCTCGGGCGAGAAGGTGTGTACGCGGTAGCCCATTCGGCGCGCGGCAATGGCGAACATGCGGCCCAGTTGGCCGCTGCCTAAAACGCCGATGACAGAACCGGGAAGTATTGGTTGGAAAACAGATTTCACGATGGGATTAAATCATGCTTCTCAGCCAGAGTCTAAACGTGCTAAACTCCGCCTCGCGCCTCAGTTCCAGCAGCGCCAACAATCAATTTAACAGGAGGTAATCGCCAAATGCATCCCCCTATCCGCTCATTCGTCCTCATCTGCCTGGCGGCGCTCGTCGCCATCGCAGCGCAAGCCGAGCCGAGAACCTTATGGATCAAAGTCCTTAATCTAAAAGACCGCCCCGTTCGCAAAATCAGCGTCGGCGCGGCAGGCTCCAGCTCATCCGCGATCACCGACGATCGCGGCATGGCCCGCGTCATACTCGCTCCGCAAATCAAGCCCGGTACCTGGGTTAATTTGCAGGTGTCGGGCGGCGATTACGCGTTTGTCTCGCCCTGGGATTCCAAAGTCCTGGTTCCTTCTATCATTAGCGAGTCAGGGAATTACATCACGGTCTACCTGACGGCCAAAGGCGACCGCGAGGCTTTGGAGAGCGGCAGGCTAGCCGTGGCGCTGGCCGCGAAGTTCAACGCCACGCTCAAGCCCAAGTTGAAAGACGAGCGGACAACGGAAGAGGAGCGCAAGGCGACCCTGGCGGAGGTGGCGCGGAGCTTCGGATTGACACCCGAAGAGGCCGACCGAGCGATCCGCGAATGGAGCAAGAAGGCTTTCGACCCTTACGACAAGGGGGTGACCGCCCTTTATCAACAGAATTATGCGGAAGCCACGGCGCGGCTGTCCAGATCATACGAGGTGCGCAAACTGGGGTATGAGAAGGCGATGGGCGAAATGGTTGAGGTCGCGTTTTCTTTAGGCCAGGCGCTCTACGGACACGGCAAGTACCGCGAAGCGGCGGAGAAACTACGAGAGGCCAACGACCTTCGGAATGATGACGTAAATATCATCGCCCATCTTGGAATTGCTGTGGCTCAGGCCGGAAATTACACTGAAGCTGAGCCTCACTTAAACCGAGCCCAGGCCATACCTGAGAAGGCCCTCGGCCCTGATCATCCTGATACCGCCACAAATCTCAACAACCTGGCGGAACTTTACCGCGCGCAGTGCAAGTATGCGGAGTCCGAGCCGCTCTTCAAACGCGCCCTGGCCATCCGCGAGAAAGCATTCGGCGCCGACCACCCGGTTACCGCCACCAGCCTCAACGGTCTGGCATACCTCTACGAATTGCAAGGTAGATACGCGGAAGCCGCGCCGCTCTACAAACGCGCCCTGGCCATCCGCGAGAAAGCATTCGGCGCCGACCACCCGGTTACCGCCGTCAGCCTCAACGGTCTGGCATCCCTCTACGATTCACAGGGCAAGTACGCCGAGGCCGCGCCGCTCTACAAACGCGCCCTGGCCATTCGCGAGAAATCACTCGGCGCCGACCATCCGGATACCGCCACCAGCCTCAACGGTCTGGCGGCGCTCTACTACTCGCAAGGCAAGTACGCCGAGGCCGAACCGCTCTACAAACGCGCCCTGGCCATCCGTGAGAAAGCGTTCGGCGCCTCACACCGGGATACCGCCGTCAGCCTCAACGGTCTGGCGCTACTCTACGAATTACAAGGCAGATACGAGGAGGCCGAGCCGCTCTACAAACGCGCCCTGGCCATTACCGAGAAAACCCTCGGCGCCGACCATCCGGATACCGCTATCGGTTTCAACAGTCTGGCGGGACTCTACGAATTACAGGGCAAGTACGCCGAGGCCGAACCGTTCTACAAACGCGCCCTGGACATCAAAGTGAAAGCCCTCGGCGCCGAACATCCATCTACCGCCGTAAGTCTTAACGATCTGGCGGCGCTCTACGAATCACAAGACAAGTACGCCGAAGCCGAGCCGCTCTACAAACGCGCCCTGGCCATCTTCGAGAAATCACTCGGCGCTGATCATCCGGACACCGCCAGAAGCGTCAGCAATCTGGCGGGGCTCTACGAATCACAAGGCAAGTACGCCGAGGCCGAGACGCTCTACAAACGCGCCCTGGCCGCCTGTGAGAAATCCCTCGGCGCCGACCATCCCGACACCGCCGTAAAACTCAACAATCTGGCATACCTCTACAAATCGCAGGGCAGGCGCGCCGAGGCCGAGCCGCTCTTCAAACGCGCTCTGGCCGCCTGCGAGAAATCGCTAGGCGCCGCGCATCCTGACGTGGCCGCTGTTTTGGAGAACTACGCCGAACTGTTGCGAAAAATGAATCGTGACGCTGAGGCTGCAAGATTGGAAGTTCGCGCGAAAGAGATTTACGCGAAAGTCGGCAAGAAGTGATGTCGTCAGCCTAGCGTGTCATTCATCACTTTCGCCGTCTGCTCTTCCCTGAACTTTCGCAATTTCTCGCGAAGGTCAGGTCTTGAGTTCGCCAGTATCGCCACGGCCAGCAGGGCCGCGTTGATCGCGCCAGCCTTGCCGATGGCCAGCGTCCCGACGGGAATCCCGCCCGGCATCTGAGCGATCGAGAGCAGGGAATCCATCCCCTTCAGCGCGTGGCTCTCGACCGGCACGCCGAGCACGGGGATCAAGGTTTGCGCCGCGACCATTCCGGGCAGATGCGCCGCGCCGCCCGCCCCGGCAATTATCACCTCGATGCCGCGCGATTCCGCCGCCGCCGCGAATTCGGCCATCAGCCCGGGCGTGCGGTGAGCCGAAATGATCCGGCATTCGTGCGGCACATCGAATCGCGTCAGGACTTCATCGGCGTGGCGCATCGTCTCCCAATCGGATTTGCTGCCCATGATCACGGCGACCATCGGTTCTTCCTGAATACCCATCGTTTGCGACCTCATTTGCAGGCTTTAAATAGAATCTGCGTAAACAGCCACGTCTCATTATCGCTTTTGCGGCGGAGCGGAAGCAAAAAAGTCGGGTTGAAAAATATCGACTTGTGTGAACGACCTCAGAGTCAGTACCGCGAGCGGTAGCGAGCGAGGGGTCAGCTATAAGTCCCTTGCGAAAGCATCGCTCGCTACCGCTCGCGGTACTGATACATGCGGACGAAGTCGTTGAATGTAAGCGTGGCCTGCGTATCAAGGCGTCATCAAAGAGCGCATGGAATGACCCTGTGGAAAGCCACACCGCGGCCCGTGTGTCAGCAACAGTCGCGACTCCGGGAAAGCGCTAATTCGACCGCAGATATTCAACCGTAATGGCGCCACAAACGGCCGAAGCCAGTCACGGCGCGCGCGCCCCAGCCCCTCCCGCATAATCACCCGCGTCGAGAAGGACAGCGAAGACAATATCGAAATCGCCGTAAGGTTCACCGTCATGAAATGGCCGCTCAATCAAATCAAATCGCTCCCAACTCCTGCGACAGCCGCGGCGTTTCTGAAGCGTCGCCGACGCTCCCTGATTGCGCTTGCGGCGCTGATTGCAGCCGCCGCTCTGATCGCCGGGTGGACGGTCAAGCGTCGGGCTGACCGTGAATTCGAAGCGGCCCGCGTGTTGTCGGAGGCGCGCGCATTCGCGCCTTTCCAGAAGGAAGCGCGGCGGGCGTTCGTCGGAGATGAAGTCAAATTGATTCAAAGCAGTCGCGCGGCTCGCGGCCTGGCGCAATTCAACGGCTCGGTCTTTGCCGCGACCGACGGCGGCCTTGTCGAGTTCGACGAGGATGGGAAGACGACGCGGCGCTACACCACGCTCGACGGCCTTCCGGAGAGCGAGCTGACCTCGATCGCCGTCTTCAACTCCAAACTCTTCATCGGTTCCCGTTCACAGGGGCTGATCGTCTTCGACGGGAAGCGATTTGAACGTTACCGCTGGACCGATCGTGACGCGCAGGCCGTAACCGTCCTGCTTGAAGATCGCGGGCGGTTGTTGATTGGAACGTTCGCGGGCGGGCTGCTCGAATTCGATGGCCGGCGATTCAGGGAGATCAAAATCAGCGCCGCGAGCGATACTGACCCTCGCAGGACCGAAAACGAACAAGAAGGGCAAAGACGCCTGGCCGGAATCACTCGTCTGACCGCCGACGGCGCGCGGCTTTTTATCGGGACCTTCGCCGACGGGCTGTGGGTAAATAATTCTGACCGCTGGTCGCATTTCACGGTCGCCGACGGGTTGCCGTCAAACCGCGTCGTCGGCGTCGTGGCCGACGGCGATCGGGTGATCGTCGCTTCGGATTTCGGCGTGGCCGTCAATGACGCAGGCTCTTCGCAAAGGCGTTTTCAAACGATTGCGACCCTGCCCGAGCTTTCGAGCGCGGTTCGATGGGGCGGCGACATTCTGCTTTGCAAAGACGGCGGCGATATTTTAAGGCTGAGTTTGGAATCAGTAACGCGAGCTGTAGCAGGCGTGACCGTATCAGGCGCCTCATTGATGAGATCCCGCTCGCTCCCCCTCACGGCGCCGGTCTACCCCGTGGACTGGAAGCGTCCCGAAAGCCTTTCGTCCTGCCAACTGGCCTCCTTCGTAAATGGCAATAAGCCAATGGGGGAAACGCTCATGTTGATGAGCGGCGAAGGCATGTGGCGTCTTGGTTGGCAGGACGAAAGGCTTTCGGAGCCGCCGCGGGTTTCTCGATTCGGCGAATCGCCGAATCTCGGCCTGGGCGCATTGAAGAGCAATGTGATTTCGGCGCTGGCCTTCGACGATCTGGGGCGTCTGTGGGCGGGCAATTTCAGAGACGGCATTGACGTCATCGCGCCCGACGGTCTTTCGGACGGCCGGCGCGTTACGCATCTCGAATCGGAGGCCGTTCGCGAAATCAACGCGCTGGTCTGGGACGGGAAATCGAGGCGAATGCTGGCGGCGACAGCGCAAGGCTTGATCCGCTTCGACGGATCGTTCGGATCAGAGCGGTTGAGCAAGGTGGATGGGTTGCTCAGCAATTCGGTCCTGGGCGCCGCCGTGATTCAAGGCGGAGACCGCGACGGCCTGGCGCTCGCCACGAGCCGCGGCCTCAGCTTCGGCGACTCGAAGCGGTTTCGTGGCCTGACCACGGTTCAAGGGTTGCCGGACAACGGCGTCTATTCAGTCCTCAGCCATCGTGAATTCATCTACGCGGGGACGCGAGGGGGGCTTGCGCAGATCGCCGGAGGGCGCGTCGTCCGGGTTTTCAAGGATTCGAACTCCAAACTGTCACACAACTGGGCGACGGCGCTCTGCGCGGTCGGCCCTCGACTGTTCATCGGCGCATACGGCGGGGGAGTCTTTGAACTGACCGCGGCGGGAGAACTGGTCAGCTTCGCCTCGGAGGCGGGCCGTCAGACGGTCAATCAGAACGCGATGGCGAGCGACGGCCAGCGGTTGTACGTCGGCGCGCTCGACGGCGCGTGGGTGTTGGATCTGCGCTCGCAACAATGGATGCGACTGAAAGATGAACTGCCGTCGAACGTCGTGTTGAGCGTGGCGGTCGGCGACGACCACGTCTATTTCGGCTCGACGGGCGGAATAGCTCGAATCGAGAAGGCCTATCTGGAAAAAAGATTCGGAAAGATGAAGACGTAAATGAATACCACGATGATTCGACAAAGTACCGGTTTCATCATCGCCGTCTGTCTGATCGCCGTCTGCCTGATTGCGATTTCGATTTGGCTGGCGCCGCTTCCCGCAAAGGCCCAATCCGGCGCGCTCATCCCCGTCTCGGTCAAGAACGAGCCGGACTCTTCGATCCTCTCGCTCCAGGTGATGAAAGTCGACGTGGCGATCGACAACCAGCATGCGCGGGTCAAGGTCTTGCAGATTTTCGACAGCCATATGAATCAGGTTATGGAAGGCAAATACCTGTTCGCGCTGCCGCCTCAATCGTCCATTTCGGATTTCGCAGTGTGGGACGGCGACCTGCGGCTGCCTGGAGTGATCCTGGAGAAGCGCCGCGCCGATCAACTCTATTCCGAGATCAAAAACCAGGAGATCGATCCAGGTTTGCTCCAACAGGACGACGAACGCGGCGGGACTTCCGCGTTCTCGGCCAAGGTCTTCCCCATCCCGGCTTACGGCTCGAAGCGCGTAGAGCTGGAGTATACCGAGACGCTGCTGGTCGAAAATCTGACATCGCATTTTAGCTTCCCGCTGAGGCCATCCTTCGGCCAGCCTCAGCGCGTCGGGGAGTTGCAGATCAACGTGCAAGCGCTTAGCGACTCCCCGATCTCCCCTCTCAACTTTCATTCGGCTGCCTACGCGATGAAGACCGTCAAGGCGGGGCCGAACGAGTCGCAGTATGAATTCAGCGCGCGTAACGTCGAATTGAAAGAAGACCTCAGCTTCGATTACACGATCAACGTTCCTCAGAGCTCGCTCTCGTGGATTGCGCACCGCGCGCCCGAAAGGATTACGGCTTACGACCTGCGCGATCCCGCGATGGCCGCTACCGATCCGGACGGCTATTTCCAGGCGGGCGCGATCTTCAACGAGCGATTCGGGGCCGCGAACAGCGGTGAGCGCCCGCCGCGCAACGTCCTGCTCATGCTCGACACGTCGCTTTCGATGAGCGGTGAGAAGCTCGCGCGCGCGGTCGAAGCGGTTGATTTCTTTCTGCACAGTTTGCAACCGCGCGATCAATTCAATCTGATCCTCTTCAACGACCGCGTCGAGCCGCTAGCGCCAAGCCCGTCGCCCGCGACCGCTGAAAACGTCGAGCGCGCGCTCGGTTTCGTCAAAAGCTCTACGCTTGGCGGCGGGACCGATTTGAATCAGGCTCTGTTGAAGGCCGTCGAGCTTGCCGACGCATTCCCGCCGGGCGAACGCAGCGTCGCGCTGATCTCCGACGCCAATCCGACTCTGAAGACGGTCAGCCTCAAACGCATCGCCAGGGCTTTCGATCAGGCGAACGCTTCAGGCGAACAGACTAAGACCAGGCTATTCGCCCTGGCCGTCGGCTCCGACGCCAACCGCCCATTGCTTGAAGAGCTGACGCGCAAATGCAAAGGCTATTTCGCCGAGGCCCGCGAGACTGAAGACATTTCGATCCAGCTCAAGATCCTCTTCTCGCGGATTGGGAGTCCGATCATTGACGGATTGCGCTTCGTCGCGTCCGACCCGAAGAATTTCTCTCACATCTACGCGCTGCAATCGCCGCACGGCTTCGACAGCTCCAGCGCATCCTTCGTGGGGCGCTATAAAAAGCCGTCGCAGGGCGTAATGGTGAAAGTCGAAGGCCGCGCGGGCGAAAAGGATATCGCCGTGTCGCGCCAGGTCTCGTTGCCCGAACTCGAAAATGCTCACGACCATTTGCCGCGACTGTGGGCGCGCGCGCGCGTCGACGCGCTGATTTACGAAATGAACCTGAACGGCGAGCGCGAAGATTACATCTCGGAGATTATCCGATTGTCGCAAAAATACAGGTTCGTCACGCCCTACACGGCGTTCCTCGCCGCTCCCCGCTCGCTGCTGCGACCGCGCGTGATCCAGCCCGGCGACCCCGTGATCCGCGTCAAGACCGACCCTTCGATCAAATCGGTTTTCGCCGTGCTGCCCTTCGGCGAAACGCTGCCGTTGAAATATCTCGCGGGCGAAGGCGTCTGGGAGGTCAGATTCTTCGCGCCCGCTTGGATGCCCGATGGGACTTACCGCTGCCGGCTGCTGATGACCGACAAACAGGGCGCCGGTTACCAGGAAGAAAAGAGCTTCGTCGTTGACAGCCGCGCTCCCAAACTCGGCCTCGTCGCGCAACAGCAGACCGTCCGCGCGGGCGATGAAGTGATAGTGCGCGTAAGCGCCGACCGCGACGCAATGCGGATCGTCGCCAAGATGTACGGGGCCACGCCCGTCCAACTCGCGTGGTCTGAAAAAGAGAAAGTGAACGTCGGACGCTTGCGCGCGCCGGCCGGATTGGCTTCGGGGCAATACACGCTAACGGTTTCGGCTGAAGATTTCGCGCACAACCAGTCGAGCGTCGAGGCGCGGATTTCAGTGATCGGGCGTTAGCTCCTGGGGATAGTTGAAAAAAATTGCCAATCTCACCGCCACAGGCGCCGCAGAACGCTGAGGCTTCGCAGAGAGTAGCCAATAGTTTTCATTCCTCCTCTCTCTGCGAGATCTCGGCGTTCTGCGGCGCCTGTGGCGGTGAAAGTGACCTGCGCATGGTGAGGTTTGCTATGAAATATAGATTGAAATTCGGTGATGTTTTCGCGCTCGCTGCGCTCGTCTCGTGTTTGTCTCTGGCCACAATTGCGTGCCAGGACGTGGCGCCTGGCGCGCAATTGGCGTTAGCCGGACAAGACAACAAGAAAGTTGAGCTACCTTCTGGCGCTGTAATTATTGAGGAACAGCCCCTGGAATTGGAAACACATCCGAACAGAGCGCTGATCCTCTGGATGGTAAATCCTACTAAGAATCCCTCGGATGCCCATGATGATCCGGATGCGCCTTATATGTGCCCGGAAGAAACGAGAGGGAGTTGTTACAGTGGGCCTACCAGAGTTTCTTTACTCAACACAGCGACTCGAACCGTCATTAACACGATTGAAATAAAGGATGGACATTTTGAGGGGATGGAGGAACTTGAACACAAGGCGGACAGCTTCGTCATCCCATACGCGATCCGTAAAGGTTACTACTACCACGTAGAGGACGAGGGCGATTCGCCCGAGGGCGTGGAAATGAAAGCTCGCGTAATGTGGTTGAAAGACTACAACGGAGACGGCAAGGCTCTGGAGTTCGCTCTGTTTGACGCAGCGTATTGCATGGGATTGTTGACCACTTTGATAGGTTATAGCGAATGGCAAGACAAAGTAATTCAGTATCAGGTTCATCTCGAAGTTGAGGGCGACGAGGGGCATGAGACTAAGTTATTGAATTGGTGCGATTACTTATTCAATGTGAAGCCGGCATCGCCAGGTCACTGGAAATACGAAATAGACTACAGAGGCAGGGGAGGCTCACTCGGTAAATATGAAGTCAGGTACGACGCTAAGCATGAAATGTTTGCGGGCACGTTGGTTTGGAGTGCGGATGAGCGCTAAAAACAGTAGGTTGAAAATCGGAAAGGCGCTCGTGGTTACGATGATCGCTTCGTGTTTGTCTCTGGCGATCATCACGCCGCGCCGCGGAGTCACGATCGCGCATGCGGCGTCGGCGGCTGAGGAGCGCGCCGCGCGGATCGAGTCTGCGCTTTTCTCTCGCGCGGAGTTTTTCGGCGCTCAGGCGATCATTCCGTATCCGACCGGCGAAGCCCGCGCCCGATTGGCCGAGGTTCGAAATCTTTATCCTCAGGATTCCGAGCTCGAGTTGAAGCTGGCCGAACTTGACGAAAAGCTGGGCGACGATGAGAAGGCGCGCGCAGGGATGCAGCGGTACGTCGAGCTTGAGAAGAACAACTTGCCGGCGCTTGAAAAGCTCGCCAGCTTCCACCGTCGACGCGCGAGGTTCGCCGATGAGGCCGCCGCGCGTGAGCGGATGATCGCCGCCGCCCCACGGAAAGAACGCGCCCCGATATTGCGCGAGTTGATCGAGATGGCGCGCCGCCATCAGTTGGAGAAATACCAGCGTCCTGATTTCTTCCGCCGCCTGATCGCTTCAGACCCCGCCTCTTTCGAGGTCGTCAAAGAGTTCGTTGATCATTTGATCGAGAAGGGGGATTTCAATGAGGCGCTCGGCGCGCTGCGCCAGCACAAGTCCTCTTTTCCCGACGAGAAAAATTACTTTCTCGCAAAAGAGGTCGACGTTCTCGTTAAACTCAAGCGTGGACGCGAGGCCGAATCCCTTTACGTCCGTTCGTTCGATCCGTTCTGGACCGACGAACAGTCGGGGGCTTTCTATCACGGCTTCCTGAGCGAACGCGATCGGCTGCGAGCTTACGGCCGCGAGTTGAAAGAGTCGTTCCGCCGCAACCCGGCGAACCTCGACGTGGCGGTTAGGCTCTTCCATTATCGGCATTACGATTACGCCGAGAACGACGAAACTGCGTCGGACCTCTTGGCGCGACTTGAACAGGCTCGCGCCTCGCGCGGCGTAAAGTGGACGACTGACGAGCTTGCGACAGTTTCGCGGCTGCTGATCGCCGACGGAAAGGTCGATCAGGCGTCGCGGTTTCTCTACACACTCAACCAGCAAGGCGAATTGCGGCGCGGCGGCGAACTGCGCGCGAAGGTTATCTACGAGCTGTTCCGCCTGTCATTCAACGCCGGAACAGACCGCACGCCTTTGACCGCCGGCGACCTGAAATTTTACGAGGACGTGGCGAAGGCCGATCCGCATCCGGGCGTTCTCGGCGGCGTGCTGTCGTTGATTCTGGCCGATTCGAACCCTCAGGGCGAATTCGAGGTTGAGCAAGAGGCCGCGGTCGGACATTTCAACATCGCCGACGCTTACCGTTTGTTCAACGCCTACAAGCAGGAATATCCGACTTCGCCCGAGCTGGCGCAGATGTATCTCGATCTGATCCGGCATTACTTGAACACGAGCGAGGCGAGTGTGGCGGCTTCGCTGCTTGCCGAATTCGAGAAGCGATACGGCGACGCCCCGCAATACGCCGAGGTCGCGTTGAAGCTCGCCGATTGCTACATCGGTTACGGCAGGTACGCCGAAGAGCGAGAGTTGTACCAGCGCGTGATGGACCATCTGGGCAAAAGCCGCGGCAAAGACAAACCGTTAATGCCGGCGTCGTGGGCGGGCGCCGATGAATTGACCACGCGTCCTGCGACGACGATCACGTACCCTCCGAGCGCAGACGTACCTGCGACGGGCGATGAGGAGGGAAATTCGCGCGAGACGTGGTTCAGATCGGTTCCCTTTAAGCTCAGGAAGAAGAATGATGAAGACGGCGTCAGTTATGCGCTCGCGCTGTCACGCTACGTGGCGTCGCTGGCGCGCGAAAAGCGCACGGCCGAGATACTGGCGCTCTATTCGGGCGAGATCAACAAATATCCAGACGAGCAGGGACTTTACGAGCAAAGGCTGCAATGGCTCGGCCAAACGAATCTGGTCGAGGAACAGCTGCGGGTTTATCAGGAGGCGATCAATCGCTTCAAGACGAACGTTTGGACCGACCGTCTGGCGAGATGGTATCTGAGGCGCGAACGCCGGGGCGAATTCGAACGGCTTTCGCGCGATCTGATCGAAAAGATGAACGACGGCGAGATCGAGACCTGGCTGTCCACTTTTGTTAATTCGGGGGCGGGGGCCGGCGCGCGGGAATTTGAAGCCAAACTTTACCTGGGCCTTTACACGCGCGCCCACGAGCGTTTTCCGCACAACCTGAGCTTCGTCGAAGGGCTGCTCAATTATCATGCTGCGCGCAACCGCTGGGACGATTGGCGGCGGTTGATGGCCGAATACTATTTCGAGTCGAAGGCGATCCGCGATCGCTTCCTGCCCTATCTGTCAAAGGAAGGGAAGCTGCGCGAGTACGCCGAGACTGCGAGGAAAGTGGCTACTGAAGCCGCTACTGCTAAGGAAGCGATGGCCTACAAGCTGTTTCGCGCGGACGCGGCGGCGTGGCTGTGCAATTATGAAGAGGCCGTCGTCGCTTACCGCGAACTCAACCAACTCTATCCGAACACGCCCGAGTTCGCCGATCGGCTCCTGGCCTTCACCCGGTCGTTCGGGCAGAAAGATCAACGGTCGTTGGAAGACGCCGCGAAGATCGGGCAGGCGATGGCCGACTCCCAGCCCGCGTCCGAAGTTTACCGCACGCAGGCCGGGGAGATTTACGCTGAGCTCGGCGATTACAAACGCGCGAGCCGCGAATGGGAGCGATTGATCCCGCTGAGGCCGGGAGACGGAGAGATATACCTGGACACGGCTACGGTCTATTGGGACTACTTTCAATACGACGACGCGCTGCGCACGCTAGCCTCGATGCGTAGCCGGATGAACGACCAGACGCTCTACGCCTTTCAAATGGCGGCGCTGCTAGAAGCCAAACACCGGACGGGCGAGGCGATCGGCGAATACGTCAAAGCGCTCGACGAGAACTGCGACGATTATTGGCGCGCGCGGCGGCGGCTGAAGACTCTTTACGCGCGCGCGGGCGTTCCCCAGGCGTTGCGCGCTGCGTTCGGGCGCGAACTGGTCCGGACGAAAGACCGCGAATCGATGACGCTCGGCTACGTCGAATTGCTCAAGAGTCTGGACGAATGGAAAGAAGCCGCGCCGGCGCTCCGCCGCGAAGTGGCGCGCAGTCGTTCTCAGGATTTTCTCGACCGCGCGCGCGACCATTTCAGAGAAAAGAAAGACGCGGCGGGGGAACTGGCGACGCTCCGCCGTCTCGTCGTGGCCGCGAAGAACATGCGCTTTGCGATCTCCTATCAATTGCAGTTGGCCGAGAGCGCGGCGGCCAAAGGACGGAAAGACGAAGCCGCGACGATGCTCGTGGGCCTGATCAAAAAGTATCCGACCAATTACGGCGTGTTGACCGAAACAGCCGATTTCAATTGGCGAATGGGTAGGCGCGACCAGGCGATCCGGCTCCTGGCGCAGGCTTCGCGGCGCAGCCGTGGCCGTTTCCATTACATCTTCGCGCGCAAGTTGGCCGCGCGCCAGATCGAGCGGGGCCAACTTGCGGCGGCTGAAAACGCTCTCAAGAAACTTTACGACGAAAATCCGCGCAACCTGGACGTGTTCAAAGAACTCGCCCGCGTCTACGTCCGCACGTCGCGCCCGGACGCGATGCGCGAGCGCTACCGCGAGACCATTCGCGCGATCAAGCAGTCGGACATGGATCGTTTAGAAATCCGCGACCTGATCGAGGAGTTGCGCGCCGGCGTGATCGAATCGTTCACGCAGCTCAGGGATTACAAGTCGGCGGTCGAACAGCACGTCGAGATCATCAACCGCGATCCCGACGACGAAGAGAAGGTCAAGGCCGCGATCCAGTACGTCAAGCGCTACGGCGGCGGCGACACGCTGATCGAGTATTACACGAAGACCTCCGAGCAGGCGTTTAAGGACTACCGCTGGAACCTCGTGCTGGCGCGGGTTTACGAAGCGAAGGGCGATTTCGCCAATTCGACGGCCAACCTGCGTAAGGCCATCGTCAATCAGCCGGAAATGATCGAATTGCGCGTCGAACTGGCCGACGTTTGTCTGAAGGCGAAGGATTACAAATCGGCTATTGACGCTCTTGACCGCGCCCGCGAACTGTCGAACGACGACCCGCAATATTTGCGGCGGATGGTCGATGCTTACCGTATGGCCGGACGCAATCGCGAAGCCGACGCCATGCGCGCCAAGCTCCCCGTCGAAAAACCGAAGACGATGACGCTCGCCGAACAATTCGCCGAAGCCTCGGCGCTGCGCGGCAAAGAGCGCGCGAAAGCGATTGAGACTTACCGCAAGGCTTTCGACGCGTGGGCGTCCGATGTTTACAAGCGCGATCTCTATGGGCATGAACTGATCGGCTACGTCGAAGCGCTGCGCGACGAAGAACCGCTCGATCAAATCCTGCGCCGGTTGTGGGAGGTGCGGGCGCGGATCAGGCGCGACGCCGCGGGCAGGGACAACCTGCTGGCCGGCAAGGCCCGCGCGCTGGTCGAGACTTTCGATCGCGCGCTGCCCGAAGCCGTCGGACGCGTCGCGGCGGACTACGCCACGGGCGACGAACTGGCCGCGATTGACCGCGACGTTCGCGCGTTGTTGTCTGAGGCGCCGGGCCTGGCGAACGAAGACGAGACGCTGGTTGCGCTGCTCAACCTGAGCCAGCGCGCAGGGCTGGGCCAATTGGCCGAGCGGATTCTGATCGCGCGAAAAGACGCGGCGCTGGCGATAGTTAGAAACGAGCCTGTCTATCACGAGCGGCTGATGTCGCTGGTCAATTTCTACTCCGAGCGCGGGGCCTACCGGCGCGCGGTCGAATCGCTCGAACAGGAGTGGGCGCGCGACCAGTGGCGGGACAAATTCAGTTACCGTTCGATGATCGCCGAATACGCGCGGCTCGGCGGCGACCGTGAGGCCGAGTTGAAAGTCCTGCGCGAGGAGTTCGCCGCGGGCATGGGGAAACCGACTGCCACGACGAACCCCATGATCGAGCGATATTTCGAGGCTCTACACGAACAGGGCGACGCGGGGCGCAACGAACTGCGGCGATGCGTTCAAAGTCAGACCTCACATCGCTTCCAGCTTATCGGCTTTCTGCTCAGAAACGACGAACTGAAGCTGGCGCGCGAAGCCGTCGAGGCCTCGCCGCAATCAACGGCCTGGAAATCGTCGCGGCAGGCCGAGATCGGCCTCGCCGCGCGCGACTTAAGCCGCGACAACGAAGCCTTCTTCCTCCGCGCTCTGAATTGGAAAACCATCGGCGAGATGGTCGCAAGCAAGCCGGGTCAATCCGGACAGACGGCTCAGCAGACGGCGCAGCATTTAATCGGCGACAACTGGTTCTACCTTGCTGAAGGTTATGGGCGATGGCTGGCGGCGTACGAAAAATCAGTACCCCGAGCGGTAGCAAGCGGCTTTGATGCAAAGCAGACGTCGAAAGCGGCAAGCGCGGTCTTCCTGCCCGCGCTGATCGAGAATCGCCCGAAGGACTCGGGGGCGCAAAGACGGCTGGCGTTCTGGTACGCCGATCAGGGCGAGCATCAACTCGCGCTCGAACATTTTCAATTTGCGCTTGAGATGAATCCTGGCGACGAGCAAACCATCGCCGACATCGGCTCGGCCTACTTCAAGCTAGGCAAACGTCGCGAGGCCGATGAATATTGGTCGAAGATCATTGCGGGCGATAAGCCTGGGATCGAATTGTTGTCGTTCTACCTGCGGACGCTCGGAGGTCACGGCCTGGCGCCTGAGGCGCGCGCGAGATTGAAGCCGCTGGTCGTCAAACGCTTGAAGGACGCTGAAGGTTCGAATGAAGGGGTGGAATCTCTCGAGTCCTTGATCCGCGCTCTGGCCATGTCGTTTGGGAAAGTGAGCGTAGACGGCGTCGTGGCCTCTCCGAAAGACGAAGCGGAGAAGGCCGCATTCCTCCGCGAGCTTTGCGATTCGGCGCCGGACGATCTCGGCCTTCCGGAGATGGCGATCACCGAACCGCTCGTTAAACGCGAACATTTCGCGCCGTTTTACGAGAAACTCATTCACGCCGCCGAAGGCATATCGCGCTACTACTCCGATGCGGATTTCGTTGATCGCCTGCGAAGGCGTAGCTCGTGGAGCCTGAACGAGATCGAGGAATCGCTCGATCACGAAAGGGCGCCGCAATCGGCGACACAGGTCCACGCGCAAGATTCGCATCAGTTCGGAGCGCGGATAGATTGGTATCAGAAATATCTCGACTACCTGATCGCGGAGCGCAAGGACCCCGAAGCCATCGCCCTGATTCCGAAAATCGAGCAGGAGTTCAAGGGCCGCTACGCGCGCCCCGAATGGCTGCGCCTGGCGAAGCTGCGACTGGACGTCCGTCAAGGGCGGGTCGCGCAGGCGCTCGCCGGACTCAAACGTTTCGCCGGAATTGAAGCCAGCCCGAAGCTGGAAAGCGTCGCGCCGCCGAACATCGAGCGGCTGAACGCGGTGGCGGCGGCGCTCCGAGCAGAGAAGCGCGCCGCGGAAGCCGATCAACTGCTGCAAGCCGCTTACGAACGCGGCGTAGCGCTGGAACAGCTTCAGACCTCGTCGTTCACGGGACTGGCGCGGCTGGCCTTTGAAAAAGGCGGCGCCGAGC
>DATEMG010000341.1:0-19172 GCA_035275805.1 Blastocatellia bacterium | reverse complement strand
GTCAAGAACATGATCACCGGCGCCGCCCAGATGGACGGCGCGATCCTGGTCGTGGCCGCCACCGACGGGCCGATGCCGCAGACCCGGGAGCACATCCTGCTGGCCCGCCAGGTCGGGGTGCCGGCCATGGTTGTCTTCCTCAACAAGGTGGACGCGGTGGACGACCCTGAACTGCTCGATCTGGTGGAACTGGAAGTCCGCGAACTGCTTTCGAAATATGAGTTCCCCGGGGACGAGATCCCGGTCATCCGCGGCAGCGCGCTCAACGCCCTGAACGGCGACGCCGAAGGCGAGAAGCAGGTCGATGAGCTGATGGCGGCGGTGGACAGCTACATCCCGACGCCGGCGCGCCAGATAGACAAGCCCTTCCTGATGCCGGTCGAGGACATCTTCTCGATCTCCGGGCGCGGGACGGTGGCCACGGGCAGGGTCGAGCGTGGGATCGTCAAGGTTGGCGAGACGGTGGAGATCATCGGGATCCGCGATACGCGCTCGACGGTGGTGACGGGAGTGGAGATGTTCAAGAAACTGCTCGACGAGGGTCGGGCCGGCGACAACGTGGGGCTGCTGCTGCGCGGGGTGGACCGAAAAGAGATCGAGCGTGGTCAGGTGATAGCGAAGCCCGGCTCGATCAAGCCGCATACGAAGTTCAAGGCTGAGGCGTATGTGCTGACAAAAGAAGAGGGAGGGCGGCACACGCCGTTCTTCACCGGATACCGGCCGCAGTTCTACTTCCGGACGACGGACGTGACGGGAGTGGCGCACCTGCCTGAGGGAGTGGAAATGGTGATGCCTGGAGACAACATCGCGATGGAGATCGAACTGATCACGCCGATCGCGATGGAGAAGGGCTTGCGGTTCGCGATCCGGGAGGGAGGGCGCACGGTAGGCGCCGGGACCATCTCGGACATTATCGAGTAGGTATCAGGTTCCAGGTGTCAGGTTTCAGGGATCGCCTCTGACTGACACCTGGAACCTGGAACCTGACACCTAGGAAATTATGCTGAACGACAAGATCAGAATTCGCCTGAAAGCTTACGATTATCGCGTGCTCGACCAATCGACGGCTGAGATCGTCGAGACCGCGAAACGCACCGGCGCTCGCGTGGCAGGCCCGATCCCATTGCCGACCGTGAAGAATAAAGTCACCGTGCTCAAATCGCCACACGTCGACAAGAAGTCCCGCGAGCAGTTCGAGATTCGCACGCACAAGCGGTTGATGGACATTCTCGACCCCACGCCGCAGACGATGGACGCGTTGATGAAGCTCGACCTTCCGGCCGGAGTCGACGCCGAGATCAAGGCTTTTGGCCGCGACCGCAGATAACTTGTTGGTGGTTGGTGGTTGGTGGTCGGCGCCTAGCAGAACGCGCCGACCACCGACAACCAACCACAAACCACCAGGAAGCGAACAATGGTGAACGGAATTATCGGTAAGAAGCTGGGGATGACTCAGATCTTTGCGCCTGACGGCAGCGTAACGCCCGTCACGGTGATCAAAGCCGGCCCGTGTGTGGTCGTGCAGCGGAAGACCGTCTCGACGGACGGTTATGAGGCGGTTCAGTTGGGGCTGGTCGAAGACAAAGCCCCGAAACGCACCAACAAGCCTATGAAAGGCCATTTCGCCAAGGCCGGCATCCCGCCGACAAAGGTCCTGCGCGAATTCCGCCTGGAGGACGCGACAATTGAAGTCAACGTCGGAGATAAGGTGCTCGTGGATCAGTTCACTGAGAATGACATCGTCGACGTGATCGGTACGAGTAAGGGACGCGGCTTCGCCGGCTTCGTCAAGCGCCACGGCTTCGGCGGCGGGCGCGCGAGTCATGGCTCGATGTTCCACCGCGCCCCCGGCTCCATCGGCGCTTCGGCTTATCCGTCGCGCGTCATCAAAGGCACGCGAATGGCGGGTCACATGGGCGTCGAACAGAAGACGGTCAAGAACCTTCGTATCATGAAGGTCAACTCGGAAGAGAACCTGCTGCTGGTCAAAGGCGCCATTCCCGGCCCGACCGGCGCGGTCGTGCTGATCAGAAAGAAAGTCACTGATTAAATGTCGCGGCGCGACCATACCGGTCGCGCCGCGAAATTTTTGAGAGGGCGGCGATGCCAACTGTTGATGTTAAAAACCTGAGTAACGAAAAAGTCGGCGAGTTGAATTTGAGTGACGACGTCTTCGGCGTCGAACTCAACGAGTCGTTGATCTATTATGCCGTCAACAATTACCTGACCAATCAACGCCGGGGGACTGTGAGTACCAAGACTCGCGGCAACGTCTCCGGGAGCGGCAGGAAGCTTTGGAAGCAGAAGGGCACTGGGCGCGCCCGCGTCGCGAGCCTGCGTTCGCCGCTCTGGAAAGGCGGCGGCAACGTACACGGCCCGCAGCCGCGCGACTGGGTGACGAAGATGCCGACCAAGATGAAGCGCGGCGCGTTGAAATCGGCGCTTTCCGAGCGGCTGCGCGAAGGCGCATTGCTCGTGGTGGACGGCTTCGGGCTCGACGACCACAAGACGAAGACGTTCATGGCGGTTGCGAAGAATTTCGGCTGGGACAACAAGACGCTGATCGTCGAGACCGCGCCGGAAAAGAACCTGATTCTCTCCTCGCGCAACGTGCAGGGCGTGACGGTGGCTTCCAACGTCAACATCAACGTCTACGACGTGCTTTATCACGACAAGATCGTCTTTACTAAAGACGCGATCAACGCGCTCGAGGAGAGGCTCAAGTGAATAGAACACATGGGACTCATCGGACATATAGGATCTATAGGGCTGACTTATTTAAGTCCTATGAGTCCCATCGGTCCTATAAGTCCTATTAAAGGAAAGAGTCATGTCAACGATTTGGAATGTGCTCAAAGCGCCGGTGGTCACGGAGAAGGCCCTCGACATGAAAGACGATAGCGTCGAAGACATCCGTGACAGCAAAAACAAAAAGACGATCAAACGCGATCGCCAGGTGCTCGCGTTCCGCGTGGCGAACGGCGCCACCAAGCACGCGATCAAAAAGGCGGTCGAGACTATATTCAAGGTCAAAGTCGACCAGGTGAGGGTGATCAATTACCGGGGCAAAATGGTCCGCCGTGGCCGCACGTTCGGACGCAAGCCTGACTACAGAAAGGCTTACGTCACGCTGAAACCTGGCCACCGTGTTGATTACGCGGAATCGATTTAAACGACCGAGGAAGAGATGGGAATCAAAAAGTTATCACCGACAAGTCCCGCGCGGCGTTACCAGACTTATCTGACGAACGACGATCTAACGACGGATAAGCCGTATAAGCCCCTGCTCAGCAATAAGAAGCGCACGAACGGCCGGAACAATCTCGGCAAGGTGACTGTGCGCCATCGCGGCGGCGGGCACAAGCGCCACTACCGCATCATAGATTTCAAGCGCGACAAGTTCGGCGTCCCCGGCAAGGTTGCTACCATCGAGTATGACCCGAACCGTTCGGCGCGCATCGCCCTGATAAACTACGTCGACGGGGAGAAGCGCTACATCATCGCGCCCGCCGGGTTGCAGGTGGGACAGGAGATAGTCTCGGGCCCCGAATCGGACATTCTCACAGGCAACGCGCTCCCGATCAAAAACATTCCGCTCGGCACGCAGATTCACAACATCGAGTTGAAGCCGGGCAAGGGCGGCCAGATGGCCCGGTCCGCCGGGAGCTTTGCGCAGTTGGTCGCCAAAGAGGGCGACACGGCGCAACTCCGGCTGCCTTCGGGCGAGATTCGCATCGTATCGATCAACTGCATGGCCACGGTCGGGCAGGTAGGCAACGCCGAGAGCGAGAACGTTTCACTTGGGAAGGCAGGGCGCTCGCGCTGGCTGGGCAAGCGCCCGACGGTGCGCGGCGTGGCGATGAATCCGGTGGACCACCCGCATGGCGGCGGCGAAGGCAAGACTTCGGGCGGGCGCAACCCTGTGACGCCGTGGGGACAGCCGACGCGCGGATACAAAACGCGCAATAACAAGCGCACTGACAAGTTCATCGTTAAACGGAGAACGAAATAGAGGTCTCAGGCGCCAGTAGGCGAAACCTGAAACCTGAAACCTGGAAAGTTATGGCACGTTCAGTCAAAAAAGGCCCGTTCATTGACACGCATCTTATGAAGGTCATTGACCGGATGAATGCGGCGAACGAGAAGAAGGTTCACAAGACCTGGTCGCGCCGCTCAACGATCACCCCGGAGATGGTCGGCCACACGCTCGCCGTTCACAACGGGAAGAAGTTCATTCCGGTCTATATCACCGAGAACATGGTCGGGCATAAGCTCGGCGAGTTCGCGCCGACCAGGACCTTCAAGGGGCATGCGGAGAAGGCCGAGAAGTCTGCAGGAGCGAAGAAATAATGGAAGCGATTGCAAAGGCGACAAACGTCAAGATTTCGTCGCAGAAGGCCAAGCTGGTCATGGATTTGATCCGCGGCCGCGCCTACAGCGAGGCCCGCGACATCCTCAGATTCACGAACAAGCGCGCCGCCGGTCTGATTTTCAAGGTTCTTGAAACGGCGCGCGCCAACGCCGAACAGCAGGCGCAGACAGACAATGTGCTTGTGGACGTGGACGACCTCTGGGTCAAAGCGTGTTACGCCGACACCGGCACGACAAAGTACCGCCGCCGCGTTCGCCCTGCGCCGATGGGGCGCGCCTATCGCGAGCGCCGCCACTACAGCCACCTCACCGTGGTCGTATCGAGCGAGAGCCGCGGGGGCAAGGCCGCGAAGACGGAAATTGAAGCGTAGGGGCGGGTTTTCCCCGCCCGAGTTTCGGCAACGGAGAGACTATGGGTCAGAAAGTACATCCATACGGATTCAGACTCGGATACAACAAGCCCTGGCACTCACGCTGGTTCGCGAAGCGCGATTTCAGCAAGCTGCTCATCGAAGACCTCAACCTGAAGCGGGAGCTGAAGGCTCGCTTCGCCACGGCTGGCGTTTCGCAGATCGAAATCGACCGCGCGGCGAACCGGCTGAGGATCATCATTTACACTTCGCGCCCGGGCATCATCATCGGGCGCAAGGGCGCCGAGATCGACAAGCTGAAACAGGAGATCAGCCGGCGCACGGGCCGCGAAATCCTGATCGACATCCGCGAGATCCAGAAGCCCGAGTTGAATGCTCAACTCCAGGCCGAAAAGATCGCGCAGCAGTTGGAGAAGCGCATCGCGTTTCGCCGCGCCATGCGCAAAGCCGTTGACGAGGCGCAGCGCTTCGGCGCGCTCGGCATCAAGGTTCGCGTCTCGGGCCGTCTGAACGGCGCCGAAATCGCCCGCTCCGAGTGGACCTTGAACGGGCGCTTGCCGCTGCACACGCTGCGCGCCGACGTCGATTACGGCTTCGCCGAGGCCAACACGACCTTCGGCGTCATCGGCGTCAAGGTATGGATCTACCGCGGTGACATCATGGACCCGCGCGATACAATGATGAAACGATAAAGAAATGGCTGAATATAAAATTCCCAAGAAGGTCAAATATCGCAGGCAACAGCGCGGGCGTCGCGCCGGCGCCGCCAAACGTGGAACCAGCATCGCCTTCGGCGAGTACGCGCTGAAGGCGACCGAGGCGGCCTGGATCACTGGAAAGCAGATTGAAGCAGGACGCGTCGCCATCACACGCTTCGTCAAGCGCGGCGGCAAGCTCTGGATTCGTATCTTCCCGGATAAGCCGATCACGAAGAAGCCCGCCGAAACCCGCATGGGCAAGGGCAAGGGAGCGCCTGAAGGCTGGGTCGCCGTGATCAAGCCCGGACGGATCATCTTCGAGATGGAGGGTGTGGATCATGCCACCGCCCAGCGCGCCATGGAATTGGCCGCCGCGAAGCTGCCGATCAAGACGAAGTTCATCACCCGTCACGATCAGGAAGGGGGCTCCATATGAAGGCCAAGCTGGATAAGGTCCGCACGCAGCCGAGCGAAGAGTTGATCAACCGGGTCATGGAACTCAACGAGTCCCTCTTTCGCCTCAAATTCAAGAAGGCGCTCGGCGACGTCGACACGGTTAAACAGATTCGCGTCCAGAAGAAAGAGCTGGCGCGGTTGAAGACGATTTTGCGCGGACGCACGCTCGGCGTCGAGAAATAGTTTCATCGCCGCGCCCGGCGCGGCGATGAGCGAGTGACAGATTATGGATGAAACAATCAACAATCAGGAAGCGCCGGCGGGCGAGACCCCGCCCATGACTGAAACGACCGTCAAATCGGTGGAGAAGGCCCGCGGCCGGCGCGCCGAGAAGATCGGCATTGTGATCAGCGACAAGATGATGAAAACCATCGTGGTGCGCGTCGACCGCCAGGTGAAGCACCCGGTTTACAAGCGTTACGTTCGGAAGCGGTCGAAGTTCATGGCGCATAATGAAATCGAAGGGGTTTCAACCGGCGACCAGGTTCGGATTGTCGAAACCCGACCCCTCTCGGCGCACAAACGGTGGCGCGTCGTCGAGGTGCTGCGAAAGGCGAGTAAATGAGGGATGTATAGGACTTATAAGACTTATAGGATTTGCAAATCCCATACCCATAGGTCCTATAAGTCCCATATGTCCCATTCTTCACAGGGAGAGTGACTTATGGTTCAGATGCGTTCAATTCTGGAGGTCGCCGACAACTCAGGGGCGAAGAGGATCGCTATGATTCTGCCCCTCGGGGGCAACACAGGGTCGCGCGCGAGTCTTGGCGATGTAATCACGGCCTCGGTCAAAGAGGCTTCCCCCGACGGCACAGTCAAGAAGAAACAGGTCGTTAAGGCCGTCATCGTCCGCACGCGCAAGGAGGTCCGCCGCAAGGACGGCACCTACATCCGCTTCGACCAGAACGCCGCCGTGTTGATCAAGCCCGACGGCGAGCCCGTAGGCACGCGCGTGTTCGGCCCTGTGGCGCGCGAATTGCGCGAACGCGGCTTTACGAAGATCGTGAGCCTCGCTCCTGAAGTGATCTAATCAGTTGTTCTGAAAAACCGCTTGCTTACGCGCGCGGCGACGTACCAACGAGGCGATTATGGCGACAAGAATGAAGGTAAAAAAAGGTGATCAGGTGATGATCATCTCGGGAAAATACAAAGGTAAGAAAGGCCGCGTCATTGAGGTTCTGACCAAAGAACGCAAAGTCCTGGTCGAAGGCTGGAATATGCACAAGCATCACCTGCGGCAGAATCGGCAGCGAGGCGTCGCCGGAGGCATCGTCGAGCGTGAGGCTCCGATTGATGTGTCGAACGTGATGCTCATCGAAGGCGGGCGTCCGGTCCGCGTCGGCTATCAGATTTTGCAGGACGAGCGCAAGGTCCGCGTCTCGAAGAAGACCGGCGCAGTTATTGAATAAAGTTATGGCTGCAAGACTCAGAGAGAAATACACGAAAGAGATCGCTCCCACGCTCGCCAAGGAGTTCGGCTACAAGAACCCGATGAGCGTCCCGAAGCTGGAGAAGATCGTCATCAACATGGGCTTGGGCGAGGCGATTCAAAACGCCAAAATCATAGACTCCGCCGTCAATGACCTGATGACGATCTCAGGCCAGAGGCCGATAGTAACCAAGGCGAAAAAGTCGATTGCGGCTTTCAAGCTCCGCGAGGGAATGAACGTCGGCGCCACGGTGACGCTGCGCGGCGACAGGATGTACGAATTCCTGGACCGCTTCGTCAACATCGCGCTGCCGCGCGTGCGCGACTTCCGCGGGGTTTCGCCGAAAGCCTTCGACGGGCGAGGGAATTACACGGTCGGTTTGCGCGACCAGCTGATCTTCCCTGAAATTGATTTCGGCAAAATTGACAAGGCGCGCGGTATGAACGTTTGCATCGTAACGACCGCGAAGACGGACGAAGAGGCGCGGTCGTTGCTGCGCCATCTGGGAATGCCGTTCAGGCAATAATCAGCGGCGAGAGCGGTAGCGGGCTGCAGACACGCCCGCTCTCGGCGCTGACTCGAAAAAATATGGCAAAAACATCAAAAATCGTTCAGGCGAACAGACGGCCAAAATTCAAAGTGCGCGGTTACAACCGCTGCAAACGTTGCGGCCGGCCGCGCGCGTACATTCGTAAATTCGGCGTGTGCCGCATCTGCTTCCGTCATCTGGCTCTGGACGGGCAGATTCCAGGGGTGACCAAATCGAGTTGGTAGTAATATGAACATAACTGATCCGATTTCAGATATGCTGACGCGCATTCGTAATGCGATCGGCGCGCGTCACACCAAGGTGGATGTGCCGGCGTCGCGCCTGAAGATCGAAATTGCGCGCATCCTCAAAGAAGAAGGGTACATCACCAATTACAGCATCAAGACGGCCGAAGGCAGTCACGCGCGGACGTTGCGCATCTTTCTGCGCTACGGGCCGAACGGCGAGAGCGTGATTTCTAGCCTTCAGCGCGTTTCTCTTCCGAGTCGTCGCGTCTACGTTCCGAGCAAAGAGATATCGAAGGTTCTGGGCGGCCTGGGCATTAACATCATGAGCACATCGCGGGGCGTGATGACCGGCAAACAGGCGCGCAAGACCAATGTCGGCGGCGAAGTGTTGTGTAGCGTTTATTAACTGGTTTGGCGTCCCGCCTTCAGGCGGCAGGGCGCGACATTACGGCTAAAGCCGGGACTCAAAACAAAACGAAAAGTGTTATGTCACGAGTTGGAAAGAAAGTTATCGAGATTCCGAAGGACGTGAAGGTGAACGTCACTGACTCCGAAGTCGCGGTCGAAGGGCCGAAAGGAAAACTGGCGGTCCCGATTCCACGACAGTGGAGAATCAGCTTCAAGCTGGAAGACGGCAAATTGACGGCCGAACGCCAGGGCGACGAGTACGCGGCCATTCACGGCACGGCGCGCGCTCTGGTGGCGAACGCCGTCACTGGCGTCTCGAAGGGATTTTCGCAAGCGATGGACATAGTCGGCGTGGGGTATAAGGCTGAACTGAAGAGCGGCGCCATCCACTTCGCCCTTGGCTACTCGCATCCGATCGAGTTCGTGCTGCCCGAGGGCGTGACGGCCAAGGTCGAGAAGTTGCAGCGGACGATCAATCAGTATCAGACGACGATCACACTTTCGTCGATTGACAAACATTTGTTAGGGCAGACGGCGGCCAACATGCACAAATTGCGCAAACCCGACGCCTACAAGGGCAAAGGGGTGCGCTACGCCGGCCGCCCGATGAAACTCAAACCCGGTAAGACCGGCAAGTAAATTTAGGATTCAGACGTCAGGTTTCAGTTTAGATTTGACCTGACGTCTTACACCTGGCGACTGATTATGGCAAAACGATCGAGACAGGATGTGCGGCGCGCGATTCACTCGCGCATTCGTAAAAAAATGAGGGGCGATGAATCTCGTCCTCGGCTCGCGGTTTTCCGCAGCGTCAATCACATATACGCCCAGTTGATCAACGACAACGAAGGCGTGACAATCTGCTCCGCCTCGACGGTCGAGAAAGGCGCGGGCAAAGGCGGTAACATTGACGCCGCTAAGACGGTCGGCCGCCTGATCGCCGAGCGCGCTAAGGACAAAGGCGTCACCCAAGTGGTTTTCGACCGCGGCGGTTACATTTACCATGGGCGCGTCAAGGCGCTGGCCGAGGCCGCGCGCGAAGCCGGGTTGCAGTTTTAGGAGAATAGTATTTTATGGAGAGAATCAATCCTGACGGGCTTGAGTTGAAAGATCAGGTTATCTCGATCAACCGCGTCACCAAAGTGGTCAAAGGCGGTAAGAATCTGTCGTTCGCGGCGCTCGTCGTAGTAGGTGACCAAAACGGCATAGTCGGCTTCGGCACCGGCAAGGCAAAGGAAGTGCCTCAGGCGATTCGCAAAGCCATCGAATCGGCGAAGCGCAAACTGGTTCGCATCCCGCGCGCCGGCACGACGCTGCCTCACCCGATGGTCGGCAGATTCGGCGCGGGCCGCGTGTTGCTTAAACCTGCGGTCGAAGGAACGGGAGTCATCGCCGGGGGCGCGGTGCGCGCGGTGATGAACGCCGTCGGCGTCAGCAACGTGCTGACCAAGTGCCTGGGGTCGAACAACCCGCACAACGTAATTCGCGCCACCTTCGACGCCCTGGCCAGAATGAAGAGTCCTGAAGAGGTCGCCCGCCTGCGCGGACGTACAGTGGAGGAACTGTGAGCGATGGCGAAAGAGACGAAGAAGGTTAAAATTCAATGGTATCGCAGCGCGATCGCCGCGCCGGAAAAGCATAAAGTTATAGTGCGCAGCCTGGGGTTGACCAGGCTCAACCAGGTGGTAGAGCGCCCGGACACCCCTGCAATTCGCGGCATGGTGGCGAAGATCCCTCACTTGGTGAGGATCGTGGAATAGAGGTTTAACGACATGGCTATCGGCTTAAACAAATTGAAAGCGCCCGCCGGCGGGACCCACAAGAAAAAGCGCGTCGGACGCGGCCCCGGATCGGGACTCGGTAAAACGTCGGGGCGCGGATATAAAGGTCAAAAATCACGCTCGGGCTATTCCGGCATGCGCGGTTTTGAAGGCGGGCAGATGCCGTTGCATCGCCGGCTGCCGAAGCGCGGCTTCACCAATATATTCAAGCGCGAATGGGCCGAGGTGAATCTGGCCGACCTGGAGAAGATGTTCGACGCCGGGGCGAGCGTGACTCCCGAAGCGCTCCTCGAACGCGGCCTTATTCGCAAATCCGCGCTCAAATCGGTCGTGATCCTGGGACAGGGCGAGTTGAAAAAATCGCTGACCGTCAACGCCCATCGTTTCAGCAAGTCGGCGAAACAGAAGATCGAGGACGCGGGCGGTAAGGCCGAACTTATCGAAGATCGAGGATCGAAGACCGAGGATCGAGGATAGAAGATCAAAGAATGATGGGGGAACTGGCGCCGCGAACCTCTATCCACTATCCTCTATCTTTCATACTCAATCTTCGATTCCAAGGAAGTTTGTTATGTTCGAATCATTCCTCAACGCAGTCCGCAATTTGTTCAGGGTACCGGACCTTCGCAAGCGCGTTCTGTTCACGCTCGGGATGCTGATAATCTACCGGACCGGAATTCACATTCCGGTGCCGGGCGTGGATCGGGAGGCTCTGGCGCAGCTCTGGGGGCAGTTAGGTGGGATGTTCGGGGTGTTGGACCTGTTTTCAGGCGGCAACCTGCGGCGCATCTCCATCTTCGCGCTCGGTATCATGCCCTACATCACTGCCTCGATCATCCTGCAGTTGATGACCTCGATAGATTTCATGGGGCTGAAGAAAGTTCAGGAAGAAGGGGAGATCGGCCGCCGCAAGATCACACAGTACACGCGCTATCTGACGGTCATCCTTTGCCTGGTTCAGGGCATTGGAATCTCGTTCTGGCTGCAAGGGCAGGCCTCTTCCGGCGGCCCTCTGGTTCCCGGGGCCGGTTTCAGGTTCATATTTATTTCGACGCTGACGTTGATGACCGGAACGATGTTCGTCATGTGGCTCGGCGAGCAGATAACGGAGCGGGGCGTCGGCAACGGAATCAGCTTGTTGATCTTCGCGGGAATCGTCGTCGGCCTTCCGAACGGGGTGCAGCAATTGGTGGGGCGGATCACAGACCCGCTATCGGCCATCGGCGTGATCGTCCTGGTCGTGGTGATGATTCTGGTGACCGCCGGCATAGTCTACGTCGAGCGTGCGACGCGTAAAGTGCCGACCAACCACACGCGCAGGATGGTCGGCCGCCAGATGGTCGCCACGTCCGCTTCGCATCTGCCGCTGAAGGTCAATATCGCCGGCGTCATCCCGGTGATCTTCGCTTCGTCGGTGCTCGCGATCCCGCAGACGCTCAATACGTTCGGCAATCCTGGCTGGCTGCAGAGGATTAATGGCTGGCTGAGCGGCGGACATCCGGTTTACGAACTGATCTTCATCGGGCTGATCGTCCTCTTCGCGTTCTTCTATGTCTCGATCGTTTTCAACGCCGATGAGGTCGCCGAGAATTTGCGCAAGCAGGGCGCATTCATTCCCGGGATCCGCCCGGGCAAGCGCACCGGCGATTACCTGAACTCGATTCTTGTTCGGCTCACTACGGTCGGCGCGATTTATCTGGTGATCGTCTGCTTGATTCCGCAGTTCATAATCAGCGGCTTCAAGGTGCAGTCCCTGCCCCTGGTGGGCGCGTGGCTCGAGAACATATTGCCCGTCTGGTTCATGACCGGGCTGGGGTATACCTTCTACTTCGGTGGCACGAGCCTGCTGATCGTCGTCGGCGTCGCAATGGATACGATCAGCCAGGTTGAGGCGCAACTCGTAATGCGCCACTATGATGGGTTCCTGGGGCCGCGCGGCGGACGATTGCGCGGACGCAGGACGGCATAAATCGTCATAAATAGGAACTGTGGGGGCCCACAGGCCCCACAGGTTCATCTAGCGCGGGTTACTCCTATGTCGAAGATTATCGTGATAATCGGCGCGCCGGGCGCAGGCAAAGGAACGCAATCGCGATTGCTCTCTGAGAAATACGGCTACCCGCAAATCTCTACAGGCGACATTCTGCGCGAAATGGCGCGCGCCGACACCCCGCTTGGGCAAAAGGTCAAGGAGACGATGGCGGAGGGGCGACTGGTTAGCGATGAAATCCTAGCCGAAGTCATACGCGCGCGGACTTCGCAGCCTGATTGCAATGATGGCTATATCCTCGACGGGTACCCGCGGACGATCGACCAGGCGCGTTTGCTCGAAGAACTGGCCTCGCAACAGGGCAAGCAGATTCGCTTCGCGCGCATAGTCGTTTCCGAGGAGGCTTTGACCAAGCGGCTGATGGGCCGGCGCGCCTGCCCCAGATGCGGGGAGATATATAATATTTATTTCCGCCCGCCCAAGGTCGACGGCGTTTGCGACCTGGATGGCGCGGAACTCTTCCAGCGAACTGACGATCACCCGGAGCCGGTGATCAGAAGACTTGAAGAGTACAAACGGTCCACCGCGCCGTTGATTGATTACTACAGTAAAAGCAGCAGGCTGATCGAGATTAATGGCGAACAGCCTGTGGACGATGTTTTTGAGAAGCTGCTGGCGGCTGTCGGCGGCTCTAACAACTGACGAAGTCTGAGAAACCATAAGCCAGGCCCCATGGCGATAGTCAAAGCTATAGGATGGTAATACGTAAGTCACGTAGCGAACTTGAAAAGATGAGGCGCGCCGGGTTGATCGTCGCCGAGACGCTGCGCGATCTGCGTAGAATGGTCGAGCCCGGGGTGACGACTCTTCAATTGGACGCATACGCTGAAAAAAAGATTCGCTCCGCCGACGCTTACCCCACTTTCAAAGGCTATCGTGGATTTCCCGCATCGATCTGCGCTTCTGTCAACGACGAGGTCGTGCATGGCATTCCGTCTGACCGCAAATTGCTTGACGGCGATATCATCAAGATCGATTGCGGCGCAACTCTGGACGGTTACGTCGGCGATGCGGCGATCACCATCCCGGTCGGCGGCATCCTGCCGGAGATTGAAAAGCTGCTCGAGGCGACGCGCGAATCCCTCTTCAAAGCTCTGGAAAAGATGGTCCCTGGCAATCGCCTCTACGACGTCTCTTACGCCGTTCAGGAATATGTCGAGGATCGCGGCTATTCGGTCGTGCGCGAATTTTGCGGTCACGGAGTGGGGCAGAAGATGCACGAGGACCCGCAAGTTCCGAATTACGGACGCCCGGGGACCGGCCCGAGGTTGAAAGAGGGATGGGTGCTGGCGGTAGAGCCGATGGTCAACGCCGGCTCTCACGAAATAACAGTCTTGCCCGACGGATGGACGGTTAAGACCATAGACGGAAGAGCCTCATCCCATTTTGAACATACGATCGCAGTGACCGAAGATGGCCCTTTAGTCCTCACCGCCCACGAGGACGGATCGTTGGTTCTGTGAATACCCGGCTCGAGGGTTTTTGGCCCGCCCCGTCGCAGGCGTCCCCGTCGCCTGACTTGCAAAATCGGCGTATGCAGTTATAATGCCAGTTTCGCGTATTAGCTGGAAAAATAATCTTAGTAGAGAGGGTATGTCGAAAGAAGATGCAATAGAAGTGCAAGCGACAGTGTTAGAAACTTTGCCAAATGCAATGTTCAAAGTCGAATTGGAGAACAAGCATCGAGTTCTGGCTCATATTTCAGGGAGAATGAGAAAGAACTTCATCAAGATTCTTCCCGGTGACAAGGTCCTGGTCGAGCTTTCACCTTACGACTTGACTCGCGGGCGAATCGTGTATCGCTTCAAATAACCTTCTATACGACATTCTCCAAGACAAATAAACATGTCGCTAAGGCGGCGCCATGAAAGTCGGAGTGGATTAACCATGAAAGTCAGAGCATCGGTCAAAAAAATCTGCGACAAATGCAAAATCATACATCGCCACGGCGTCGTGCGCATCATTTGTGTGAACCCGAAGCATAAGCAGAGACAAGGATAGATAGTGGAGAAAAACACATGGCTCGTGTTGCAGGCGTAGACTTACCACCACAAAAACGCTCACAAATCGGACTGACCTACATATTCGGCATCGGCAGATCTCGCGCGACAAGTATCCTTACTGACGCCCAGGTCGACATTCACAAGAAGATTCGAGACCTGAGCGAAGAGGAATTGAACCGCATCCGCGCGATAGTGGACGCGCAGGGTAGCGTCGAAGGCGACCTGCGTAAAACGGTTCAACTGGACATAAAGCGTTTAATGGACATTGGTTGTTACCGCGGGTTGCGCCATCGCAAGGGTCTCCCGGTGCGCGGTCAGCGTACCCACACCAACGCGCGCACCCGTAAAGGGCCGCGCCGCGCGACGATCGCCAAGAAGAAGGCCCCAGGCAAGAAATAACGAAGTAAACTATGGCAAAGCAACAACAGACCTCAGGCAAGAAGAAGGTTTTCAAGAAGAAAGAGAAAAAGGTCGTGCCGCAAGGCATCGTCCATATTCAGGCCACATTCAACAACACCCTCGTGAGCATCACCGACCTCAACGGCAACCTCGTCGCCCAGTCGTCAGCAGGCGCCATGGGGTTCCGCGGGTCACGCAAAGGCACTCCGTTCGCCGCCCAACAGGCCGCCAATAAGGCCGCCGGGATAGCGCGCGACAGTGGGATGCGCTCGGTCGAGGTGCGTGTGAAAGGGCCGGGATCGGGACGCGAGTCGGCGATTCGCGCAATCCAGAGCGCGGGCATCGACATCAAATTGATCCGCGACGTGACGCCGATACCGCACAACGGCTGCCGTCCGCCCAAGCGTCGAAGAGTTTAACGGAGGAATCTGGGAGCGCAGGCATCCTTGCCTCCCGGCTCCTGAAGCAGGCAGGGGCGCCTGCGCTCCCAGGATTTACGGAGGAACTTAATTGGCAAGAGATAGAGGCAAACAGTGTCGGATGTGCCGGCGTGAGGGGATGAAGCTCTACCTCAAAGGAGAGAAATGCTACAAGCCCTCGTGCCCGATCGAAAAGCGAGGGACCAACCCGCCAGGGCAACACGGCCCGAATGCGCGTCGCAAGCCGATAGGCTACGGCGAACAACTGCGCGAGAAACAGCGCGTCAAGCGAATCTACAACCTGCTGGAAACGCAGTTCCGCAACTATTTTGAAAAGGCCGCGAAGCGGAAAGGCGTGACAGGCGAGATGCTGCTCGAGTTGCTCGAACGCCGCCTGGACAACGTGATTTTCCGCATGGGCTTCGCCATGTCACGGCGACAGGCGCGCCAGTTCGTGCGCCACGGCCACGTCAGCGTCAATGGGCGTAAGGTGAACATCCCATCCTTCCAGGTGAAAATCGGGGATGAGATTGCGGTCCGCGAGAAGAGCGCGGACAACGTTCACATCCAGGGGGCGTTCCAGACTTCAGGCGGGCGCGGTCGTCCGGGGTGGCTCGAAATAGTCAACCCTGACAAGTTGGTTGGGCGCGTCATCGCGATGCCACGCCGCGAAGACATAGATCAGAATATTAACGAACAGTTGATCGTAGAGTTGTACAGCAAATAGTCGCGCCTCACAGGCAGGTAGGCCGCATGTACAGTACCGGGAGCGGGCGCAACCGGGCAGCGAGCGCCTTGGGCCGCATGTACGACGCCGGGAGCTTTAGAGACCGGGCGGCGGGCGCCTGAGGCAGGCGCGTAGGCCACAGTCAGCAAAAAGTTGGGAGTAGTGGAAGGTAAAATGTGGACCGGATTTCAAAAACCGAAGCGATTGTCATGCGAGTCGATGACAGATCGCTACGGGCGTTTCTCCGCACAGCCATTCGAGCGCGGTTTCGGCACAACTATCGGTAACAGTCTGCGCCGCGCACTTCTTTCATCGATCGAAGGGGCCGCCATCACCGCCGTACGAATCGAAGGCGTGTTGCACGAGTTCTCCTCGATCCCTGGCGTCGTTGAGGATGCCACCGATATAATCCTCAACCTTAAACAGATACCGTTCAAGCTCCATACCGGCGAAGCGAAGACTATTCGAGTGTCGCGCTCCGAACCGGGAGAAATGAAGTCGGGCGACATCGAACTGGATGAGGACGTCGAGGTGCTCGACCCCAACGTCCACATCGCCACAGTGAGCGAGGGCGGAAATCTAAACATCGAGATGAGGATCAAGCGCGGGCGTGGTTACATCTCGGCCGACCGCAATTTCGACGACGATCTGCCGGTCGGTTACATTCCCGTCGATTCCGTTCATTCTCCGATCACCAAGGTCAATTTCCACGTCGAGGCCGCAAGGTTGGGCCAGGACACCGATTACGACAAGTTGCTGCTGGAGGTCTGGACCAACGGCAGCGTCACGCCGGAATTCGCGATCGGACTGGCCGCGAAACTGATCAAAGATCACATGGCGATCTTCATCAATTTCGAGGAAGAGATTCATGAGCAGCCCGAACCAGTCGCTCAGAAATCACTTCCTGCCTACAACGAACACCTCGACAAATCTATTGACGAACTCGAGCTTTCAGTCCGATCCTACAATTGTCTGAAGAACTCGGACATCAAGACCATCCGTGACCTGGTTCAGAAGAAGGAATCCGAGATGTTGAAGACCAAGAATTTCGGGCGCAAGTCTTTGAACGAGATCAAAGACATTCTGACCGGCATGGGACTGGGACTCGGAATGCAGTTCGATGATCAGGGGAACATCACCAAAGGCCCCGACGCTCCATAGTAATGTAGTTTAAGCTGAGGAATATAAGTCATGAGACACCTTGTTGCGCACAGAAAGTTGGGGCGTACAGCGTCGCACCGGAAGGCGCTGCTCAGAAACCTATGCACGTCCTTAGTGCTTCACGAACGAATCATCACTACGCTTCCGAAGGCGAAAGAATTGCGTCCCTTCGCCGAAAAAGCTGTCACCCTGGGACGCCGGGCGCGAGCCGCCCGCGAGGCCAGCCAGAACGAAGCGGCGCTGCATGCCACACGGCAGGCGGCGGCGTATTTCTTTTCCGGAAACGCCGGACCGGAAAGCAAAAAACATATACCGAACAAGGAAGCGACCGCCGGCGTCGCGGCCTTGAAGAAATTGACCGGGGAACTGGCCGACCGCTTCGCCGACCGTCCGGGCGGATACACTCGGATCTTCAAACTCGGCCCGCGCAAAGGCGACGGGGCGGAAATGGCCCTGATCGAGTTCGTCGGCAGCGAGGACAAGAAGGCCGTCGAGGACAAAGACGAGAAATCTGGAAAGAAGAAATAGGAAGAAATAGCTAGTTGAGAGGCCGTCTCTCGCACAGATTGCGAAAAGCCTCAGCCGTGCGAGGCATCGCCCGGTTGAGGCTTTAATTTTATGAAGCATAAAACCACAACCACACCGGCGAACAACCCCGGCAAGGGCGTCGTTCCTGCCGAATCCGTTCGTCCGTCAATGGATAACGAAGTGGGGAAGCACCCTGGCATCCCGGAGATCAAAGAGCTGATCGAATTCGTCTCGAAAAAAGAGTTCAATGAGTTCGAACTTGAGCTCGGCGGCTTCCGATTGCGCTGGCGGAAGGGGGCGCCCGAACCGGCAGCGGCTCCGTCGAACCGGCAGACGGCGAATGTTCCGCAGCCCGCCACCGAAAACAGGCCGGCCGAGTTCGGCTCCGCGATGCCCGCTGAGCGGCGCGAGCCTGCTCCCGCTCCCGCTCCGCCGGAAGTGGAGCTGCACATTGTCGCCTCGCCTATTGTCGGCACCTTCTATCGCTCCCCGTCGCCGACTGCTGAATCCTTCGTTAAACTCGGCGACACGGTCGAAACCGGGAAGACGCTCTGCATCATTGAGGCGATGAAACTGATGAACGAGATTCCATCCGACGCCGGCGGAATCGTCGCCAAAATCTTCGTCGAAAACGGCCAGCCGGTCGAGTACGGCCAACCATTGTTTGGAATCAAAGTTTAGGTTTTAGGTTTCAGGTTTCAGGTTTCAGGTTTCGGCAAAATATGGGAACGACGCCTGAAACCTGAAACCTGAAACCTGAAACCTGAAACCTGATTTATGTTCAAAAAAGTCCTTATCGCCAATCGTGGTGAAATCGCCTGCCGTGTCATCTGGGCCTGTCGTGAACTCGGCATCAAAACCGTCGCCGTGCATTCCGTGGCCGACCGCGACGCCTTGCACGTCAAGTTCGCGGACGAGGCCTGGTGCATCGGCCCGGCGCCTTCGGCGCAAAGCTACCTGAACATACCGCAAATCATCGCTACCGCCGAAATCTTCAACGTTGATGCGATTCATCCCGGATACGGATTTCTCTCCGAGAATCCTCACTTCGCCGAGGTCTGCCGCGAATGCAACATCACCTTCATCGGCCCTTCGCCCGAGGTCATCAGGATAATGGGCGACAAATCGGAGGCCAAGCGAACGATGAAGGCCGCGGGCGTGCCGGTCACGCCAGGCAGCGAAGGCCTGATCGAAGACGAAGAGACAGCCATCAAAGAGGCCGGGCGGATCGGCTATCCGGTGTTGATCAAGGCTACGGCCGGCGGCGGCGGGCGAGGCATGCGCGTCGCCTACAATCAGGACGAACTCCTCAACGCTTACAACACGGCCCGCGCAGAGGCCGAGGCGGCATTCAAAAACAGCGGCGTCTACCTTGAGAAATACATCGCCAACCCGCGCCATATCGAAATCCAGGTGCTTGGCGACAATCGCGGCAACGTGATCCACCTCGGCGAGCGCGAATGCTCAATCCAGCGCCGTCACCAGAAGTTGATCGAAGAGTCGCCCTCGCCGGCCATCAGCTACGAGTTGCGTCAGGAGATGGGCCGCGTCGCTGTAGACGCCTGCAAGCGGATCGGCTACAGCAACGCA
>DATEMG010000340.1:0-3488 GCA_035275805.1 Blastocatellia bacterium | reverse complement strand
GTGCTCGGCCACGAAATCGGCCACATCGTAGGCCGCCACGGGCTGCAGAACGTCAAAAAATCGCAGAAATACGGCACGCTCGCCGGACTCGCGACGATCGCCGGCGCCATCCTCGGCGGGCAGGCTGGCGCGAACCTCGGCGGGCTTGCGGGAAATATGATCGCCGGCGGCTACCTGATGAAACACAGCCGCGACGCCGAACGTGAGGCTGATTACCTGGGGCTCTACGATCTTAAAGAGGCGGGTTATAACACCGGCGGAATGGTCGAGATGTTCGAGATACTTCAGGAAGTCGGCGCCAGTTCGCCGAACGCCTTCGGCTCGATTCTGGCCAGCCACCCGGCGCCAAGCGAGCGAGCAGCGAACACCCGCCGCGAAATCTCCCAACACCTGCGAGGCTCCGACCGAAAAGGACTGAGCAACAGTGAGGATTATCAGCGACTGAAATCCGGCGCGACGTCATCCCCGTCGCCGCGCAGAGTGAGGCCCAGGAATTGATCTTCCGATGAGGCTACCCGTCGAAGTGAATAAGGGAGAAGCAAAAAGGGAATGGGGAGTGGGGAGTGGGGAGTGGGTGACGAGAAGACGGAGGGATCGCAGTAACTTTTTCCGCTATCTCTTCATCTTTCTGTTTCTTTGTCTCTCCGCCCCCCACTCCCCACTCCCCACTCCCCATTCCCTTTTTGCCTTTGCGCAGCGCCGCCCGGTTTTGCGACCGGCCGCGCGCGATTACTTAGCCGGAAAATTTGTTCTGATTACTCACGACGAACGGTCCCAATCGCTGCAACAACCGCGAATGCTCGCCAGAGTCGCCGACCATGACTTGATCGCGCCACCGGCGCGCGTCATGACCGACGCCGGCGCATTAATCGAATGGGCGAAGGGCGTCGATTACGCCGAAGCTGACGGAGTGATACTCTCGCTCGACGCGATAGCAGGCGGTACGGCGCAGTCCGAGCGACAAGACTTCGTCAAATGGATTCGAGCTCGGCGCCCGTCGATTGCGATTTACGCCTCCACCACCGGCTCATCGGATCGGTCGCTTAAAGCGGCGTTGAATCTGGTCGCCGACTCGACGTTCGACTTCTTACTGATTTCGGGCGACGGCGCGCAGCGCTCGAATCTGCCGGGCGAGGTCGCCGCCCGGAAACTGGGCGGCAAAGTCGCGATTGAACCGGGCGTCGAAGCCTCGACGCTGATCTTGCTCTCGCGCATGCTCAATCGCAGGTTAGGATTCGCCCCGAAAATCTTCCCGGTCTTTTCCTCTCCCGAGCCCCAGGTCGCGACGCTGCGCCAGGTCGTCAGCGCGGCGGTCAGCGCCGCCGGCGGCGTCGAATCCGATTCGCGCGAGGCCGACGCGCTGCTTTTCGTCCACGCGCCGCAGACGTTGGCCGCCAGCCGCCCCGTCATCGTTGATACGATCGCCCGGAATATCGAAAACGGCCTGAAGGTCGGCGTCCTCGACCTCTCCGAAACGAAAGAGGGTAAGGAGGAGCTGATCGCGGGTCTGCGCCGCCGCAAACTGCTCGACAAGCTGATCGCTTACGCCTCGTCCGACCCCGGCTCGCGGGGCGGCGCTTCTACGGACGCGATCATTCGCGCCGTTACGCACGCGTCGGCCTTTTTGAACGCGGTTAAATTCATGCGTGACGACATTGGCCGCGTCCTCCGATTCGACCGCGCTCATATCGAATTGCTTTTCAGCCGCTATCTGACCGATTGGGCCTACGCGCTGACCGTCCGCCCCGCGCTCGACAATTTCGTCAAAGGTGAATGGAAGGCCGACCCGAACCGTCTGCCGGATGGCCCGGAGGCCGCGAAAGAGCGCGCCGAGGCATTCGCCTTCGGGCTCGTCAAACAGAGCGCCGAAGAGCTTTTCAAGGAGCAGTTCCTGCGCAACGTCCACGCGATACTGCTCAGCGGAGGCGAACGCGTGCAGTTTCAAATCTCGATGATGCAGCGGCTGCATGTTCGCCTCCTCACGCGAAAAACGTCCGAGGCCGAGATCAGGCAATCGGTCTACATCGCTCAGATCAATTCCCCGGAACTGCCTCCGAATGCCGGCCGCGCCAGATGGTTTCTGGAAAACGAGAACGTAGACGAGCGGATCGCGCTGCGCTTCGCCTCGACTGATTGGGGGCGTTTCAAAAGCGACGTCGAAGAGGTCGACATAACCATCAGGTTGTCCTCACAGCAGGGCCGGCAAGGTTCGCAAGAGAGTTATGCCATCTCAAGCTCTAGAAAAGGGGATATTCGGCGAGTGACCATCAACTCGCCGTCGATCCAGGGGGTCTTTTACGCCCTGAGCAAATTGGAGATGCTCGGCGCAGACGGGCGTCTGGCGGAGGACTTTCGCATCGGCGAATCGCCCGCGATTGCCCGGCGCGGCCTGGCCGAAGCCTTCAGCGGCTCGCCCTGGTCGCACAAAGATCGTTTGGAGATGCTGCGATTCCTCGGTCTCGCGCGGATGAACCGTTACGTCTACGCCCCGAAAGACGACGACTGGCGCCGAGATTATACCGAGCAAGACCTCGTCAAATTCAAACAATTGTTGCGCGCCGCCGAAGAGAATTTCGTGCGGTTCGTTTACGCCGTCAGGCCGGGGAATTCGATTTCATATTCGGACGACGAAGACGCCACCGCGCTCGTTCGCAAATTGGAAGCGATGGCTGCGCTCGGCGCGCGCGGCTTCGCGCTCTGCTTCGACGACGCGCCGGCGAACTTGCAAAACGGCAAAGACCGAGCGCGATTTAAGACTCTCGCCTCGGCGCAGGCCCACCTGATCAATCTCGTGTACGGGCGGTTGAAGCAATCAGGCGCCGATTTCGAGCTTTACGTCGCGCCTGCCGTTACGGCCTCTGCGCAAGCCGGCGTCGATTACCTGAAAGATCTCGGGGCCGCAATCCCACAAGACGTTCTATTTTTCCTTTCGACCCCCGGCTCTGGCGCGCCAGCGCCCGCCGGCCGTTCCGTCGTCTGGGATAATTTCGCGGCCAATGACGATGAGCCGTGGCGGTTGTTCATTAGCGCGAAGCGGGGCGAGAGCGGGGCGATGGGCGATGACGCCGGAGGATTCATCGCAACTGCCGCGCGTGGGCCGCGAGTTTCGATGCTCCCGATCGCGACAGCCGCCGATTACGCCTGGGACTGGCGCAATTACAATCCGCAGCAATCGTTCGACCGCGCGCTGAATCTGCTTTACGACGAACGCGCCCGTCAGGGCTTGCGCGTATGGGCGCGGGTTTACGACGACGGCGTGTTCAAACCGCTGTTTCAACGACGGGCCGGCCCCGTCGACCTCGAATTGATGGGGCGAAGGCTGGCCGAATTGCAGGGCGCGACCGAGATGATCGGCGTGACGCTCAATCAAGGGCTGCTGCGCGGAGAACTCGCCCTGTTCATCGAAAGAGTGAAAAGCGTCATGTAAATATCATTAATGGGACTTATAGGACTTATAGGACCTATAGGTCCTATAAGTCCTATAAGTC
>DATEMG010000339.1:0-7588 GCA_035275805.1 Blastocatellia bacterium | reverse complement strand
CACATTCGCGCAAGCGATCAGCAGCGCCAGGCCGGCCATCCCCATCAGAATCAGGATTGGCCGTTTGGAATCGCGTTGGAGAATCTGTCGCCCCTGCGCGCCGTCTTCCAACAGGATTATCTTGTCGAGGAAACGCTGCCGCGACTGGGCGCTCCCTCCGCTTCTCTGTGACAGTTCATCTTCGAGGGCCGCGCGATAGCTCGGACGAATGGCTTCTTCAGTCTGCGCGCGAGACATGCCCGGCTTGAGCCGGCCTATGATTGCCAACCAATAGTCCCTACGTTCATCAAGCCTCCTCGAATTCGGAATCATCTGGGTCTTCATCATCATCGGGATGAAGACATCGGGCGTCTGCCCAACCTGTACCCCGCGAAAGCCTTCGCGCGACACGCCGATCACAGTCATCGGATTTCCATTCACTGTCAGCGACTTGTTCAATATCGCGGGGTCGGCGTTGAAGCGGCGAGTCCAATAGGCATGGCTTAAAACAACGACCTGATGCGCGCCGGGCGCGCGATCATCTTCCTGACTGAAGACTCGCCCCAGCGCCGGGCGTACGCCGAGGACTTCAAAATAATTTCCCGAGACCAGCTCGCCGTCCGCGCGCTCGGTCTGCCCCGCGCCCGCGACGCTCAGCGGGATAGCGAATCGCGCCAGCAAACCAGAAAAGACGTTTGCCCCACGATCACGCAGGTCTTTATACATCGGATGGGAGAACGAAGCGGCGTCATCTCCGTCGCTCCACACGTGCCCCCCTTTCGGCCCTGGCGAACGCAACACGACCAGTTCCTCCGGCCTTTCCACGGGCAGGCGCCGAAGCAGAATCTGATCGGTAAGAGAAAAGATCGCCGTGTTCGCGCCTATGCCGAGCGCCACCGTAAGTACGGCGATTACGGTGAAGCCGGGGTTCTTCAATAACATCCGCGCGCCGTAGCGCAGGTCTTGCAGTAGGGATTGCATCATTCCTCCAGGGTAAGGTATCAGGTGTCTGGTGTCAGGTTCCAGGTTCCAGGTTCCAGGTGTCAGGGATTGCTCTTACCTGACACCCGACACCTGATACCTGACACCTGGAGCCTATTCGCATCTGAGCGCCACCATCGGATCAACCTTAGTCGCCCGCCGCGCCGGGATGAAGCAAGCGAGGAGGGCCACCAGCGTTAAGAACGCTGCGATCAGCCCGTAAGTCAGCGGGTCGCTGACCTTCACGCCGAAAAGCATATTGTTCAGATTCATCTTGCTTTCGAGATACTTCGTCAGCACGTAGGCGCCCGCCAGTCCCAACACGACTCCGATGATCGTCAACGCCATCCCCTGCCGGAGGACCATCTTCAGCACGTCGCGCTGATTGGCGCCGAGCGCCATGCGAATGCCGATCTCGTTCGTGCGCTGTGAGACCGAATACGCCATCACGCCGTACAGCCCTATCGAGGCGAGTTGCTGCGCGAGCAGCCCGAAGAGGCTAAGCAGCTTGGCGAAGAGGCGCTCCATCCTCAGCGTTTCCTCGGCCTGCTCGACTTGCGTCTTGACGTTGTTGAGCGGCAAATTGCCGTCGACTTCACGCACGGCCTGACGGACGGCGTCGACGGCGGCGTTCGGGTCGCCCGCCGTCCGCACTTCGAAGGTCACGCCGGCCATCGCACGCAGATCCTGACGCCAAGGGATGTAGACCGTCGGCGGAATCTCGTCGCGCTGGCGAGTGTACTTGGCGTCGCGAGCCAGTCCGACAATCTCGATCTCGTCGGGTTTCTTCGTGTCGAAGGTGAAGCGTTTGCCGATCGGATTTTCATCCGGGAAATATTTATTGGCGAAGGTTTGGTTGACGACCACAACCTTGGGCGCCTTGGCGTCGTCCTGCGGTTTGAGCGATCGTCCGGCCAGCAGCGGAATCCCCATCGCCTCCAGAAAGTTTTCGCGCACGTGATGGACGTAACCCTCACCGCTCGTCTTGATCCGCCCCTCGGAGTCAGGCGGGGCGGACAAGGCGGCGCGCAGGAAGACGCCGCGCGAACTCGAACCCTGGGCGAGCAAGGTCATGCGCGAGAAGGTGACCGCTTGAGCGCCAGGGACGGCTTCTATGCGTTCGGCCATCTGTTGATAAAGCTGCGTCAGTTTCTCGTCCTTGTAACCGATCAAGCCCGGCTGGACGCCGAAGAGCAGCAGGTTGCGCGTATCGAAGCCCGGTTCGACGCGCTGCAGATTGAGCAGCGTGCGAAGAAACAATCCCGCGCCGATCAGCAGTAACAACGATAACGCCACCTGCGTGACCACCAGGCCGCGGCTCAACAGCGAACGCGACGCCGCGCTCGAACCGCGGGCGTTGTCCTTGAGCGACGGCGCCAGGTCCACCTTAGTCGCGCGCCACGCGGGCACGATCCCGAAAACGATTCCCGTCAACATCGAGAGCGCCAGCGTAAAGCCGAGCACTCGCCAGTCGAGCCTCGGTTCGAGCGCCCTGGGGCCCCAATCGCTTACCGCCAGCAATCCATCCTTGATCCAGAGAGCGAAGAGAATGCCGAGCGCGCCGCCCAATCCGGCCAGCATCACGCTCTCCGTCAACAACTGCCTGACGAGTCGCCGACGGCTCGCGCCCAGCGCCAGCCGCACGCCGATCTCTTTTCGCCGCGCCGCCGCGCGCGCAAGCAGCAGATTGGCCACATTGGCGCACGCAATCAACAATACCAGCCCGACAACGCCGAGCAGCATGTAAAGCGAAGGCGCGTAATACTGCCGCGTATTCATTTCGCCCTGACTGCCGGACACCATAGTCAGGCGCGGTAATTCTTTCGGCTCCAGCGCCTTGATCGGATTGCCTCCCTGCTCCTGCGCTTGCGTTTGCCGCGCCGTGCGATGCTCGACGACCGATTGATGGAAGACGCCTTCCAACTGGGCGCGCGCCTGTTCAATGGTTGCGCCCGGTTTCAACCGGCCAATGATCAGCAGCCACCACACGCCCGCGCCGTTCATATTCGATCGTTCGCGGTCGACATACATCTGCGGCTCCCATGCGATCGGGATCGTCACGTCTCGCGTCGAGCCGGCCTGTCCCGTCCCGTCAAAACCAGGAGGCGTAACGCCGATGACCGTGAACGCAACGTTATTAAGATTGATCTGCTTGCCGATTACGCCCGGGTCGCCACTGAACCGCCGCTGCCAGTAACGATAGCTGAGCACGGCGACCGGGCTGGCGGAAGCCTTGTCATCTTCGTCGGTGATTGTGCGGCCAATCATCGCCTGAACGCCCAACCCGGCGTAATAATTGCCTGACACGACCTGCCCGCTGGCGACGTCGGCCTGCCCATCGGCGCTCACGTTCAAGCTCACGCCTCCGAATGCGAAGACGTTCGACAACACGCCCGGCTGCTCTCGAAACCGCGCGAAACTCTGATACGGAAACGAGGTCATGACGCGCTCTCCCGTCACCGGATCGCGGCTGGAATTGCCGGAATAACTGCCGGGACTGAAGTCGCGCGGCGAGCGCGCCCCGAATAGCGCCAACCGATCAGGCTCTTTGACCGGCAGCTTTTTGAGCAACATCGCGTCCACCACGCTGAAGAGCGCCGTGTTCGCGCCGATGCCGAGCGCCAGGCTGAGCACTGCGATGGCCGTCAGCCCTTTTTGCTTCAACAACATTCGCGCGCCGTAGCGCAAGTCTTGCCAAAGGGTTTGCATAGTTCCTCCCAAAGAAGATGTCAGGTGTCAGGTGTCAGGTGTCAGGTAAGAGCAATCCCTGAAACCTGGAACCTGGAACCTGACGCCTGACACCTGACACCTATTCATACCTGAGCGCGACCATCGGATCCACATCAGTCGCACGCCGCGCCGGAATCCAGCAGGCCAGGAGCGCCACTCCGAACAGCAAGGCCGCAATCACCGCGAAAGTAAGCGGATCGCTCGCGCTCACGCCGAAGAGCAGGCTCGCCATCAATCGCGTAAAGGCGAACGTCATGACGAGTCCAATGACAACCCCCAACAGCGCCAGAATCATTCCCTCGCCGACGACGAGGCGGAGCACGTCTCGGGTCTGAGCGCCCAGCGCCATGCGGATGCCGATTTCGTTCGTGCGTTGTGTGACCGTGTAATTCATCACGCCGTAGATGCCGACCGCAGCCAGAACCAAAGCCACCGACGCGAACAGCCCCAGCAACAGCATATTCAATCGCCGCTGCGCCACTCTCGCCGACAAATTCTGCTCCAACGTCTGCATTCTCGGGATCGGCAGGTCGCGGTCGATCGACCATACGGCTTCGCGCGCCGCATTGCCGAGCGCCAGCGGATCGCCCGTTGTGCGCAACACCACCTCCATCGAACGGGCAGGACTCTGCGCCAGAGGCATCCAGGATTCGATTCTTATCGGCTGATCGACTCCCTGCCGTTTGGTGTCGCGCACTACTCCGACGATGGCGATCCATTGCGCGTTTGGTCCCCCGCCGCCGAAGGTGAAGCGTTTGCCGATCGGGTCCTCGTTCGGGAAGTAACGTTTAACGAAGGTCTCGTTGACGATCGCCACCCTCGGGCTATCGCGCCCGTCCTGGGCCGTGAACGTGCGACCCCGCAGCAACTGAATGCCCATCGTCTGAAAATAGTTGGGCTGTACCCTGTCGAAAGGCAGTTCGAGCGACATTTCGCTCGGGTCTGGCGGCCTGTTCTCGATGGTGAAGGAAGATGAGGTGGCCAGCCTTTGCAGCATGATGTCGGTCGTGGAACTCACCGACACGACCCCGGGCAGCGCGGCCAGCCGCTCTTGCAACCGATCGAAGAACGAGGCGGCTTGCGCGCCGTCGGTATATCTGGAGCGCGGCAAGCTAAGCCTCAGCGTCAGCACATTGTCAGTCTTGAATCCGGGATCGACCTGTTGCAATCGCCAGAAGCTGCGAATGAGCAGCCCCGCGCCGACGAGCAACACCAACGTCAACGCCACTTCGACGACGACGAGGACTCCCCGGATCAGGCGCGCGCTCCGGCCGCCGGACCCCGAGCGCCCTCCTTCGTTGAGTGTCTCGCTGAGCTTGAGCTGCGTTGTTTGCAGCGCGGGCGCCAGCCCGAAGATCAATCCTGTGAGCAGCGACAGTCCGAGGGTGAACCATAGCACACGCCCGTCGAGGCGAATGTTTTCAAGTCGCGGAATGTTGGCCGGGCTGAGATCGACCAGGAGCCGCAAACCCCACCAGGCCAGCAACACGCCCAATGCCCCGCCCAGGGCTGCGAGCAGCATATTCTCGGTCAACAGTTGGCGAACAATGCGCCAGCGCCCAGCGCCCAGCGCCGCCCGGAGGGCTACTTCGCGACGCCTGCCGGCGGCGCGGGCCAGCAGCAGGTTGGCGACGTTCGCGCACGCGATCAGTAGCACTAATATAACCGCCAAGAACAGGATCATCAGAGTTCTGCGTATGGCGCCGACGGTCTGTTCGAGCACAGGGACGACGTTGACTCCATATCCGGCCATGTCCGGAAACTGCTGTTCAATCTGATTCGCGATCACGTCCAAATCGGCCTGCGCCTGCGCGCGCGTCACGCCCGGTTTGATACGGCCGACTACTGGGAGAAAAAAACCAAACCGCGCCGAGCGCAGCCCATCGTTGGGCGCCAGCGGTCTCCACATGTCAGTGTTTTCGGGAAACTGGAATCCGGGCGGCATGATTCCCACTACAGTGTTCGATATGCCGCTAAGCGAAACCGTCTTATTCAGAATCCCGGGATCGCCGCCAAAACGCCGCTGCCAGAGGGCGTGGCTCAAAATTACTACCCTATCGCTGCCCGGCCGTTCTTCTTCGGCCGTGAATCCTCTGCCAAGCCTTGGGGCCACGTCGATCACCTGGAAGAAATTGATCGATACGGTGGCGGCGCGAATCTCTTCGGGCTCACCCACGCCTGTGAGGTGTACGGTCCCAGATGTCATCCCGGCCATCCCCTGGAAAGTTTTGTTCCTATCGCGCCAGTCCACAAAGTTCGGATATGAGGTGATGTCGTCGGGAATTCCCTGTCGCCGGTTGTCACACCAGACCATCGCCAATTGCTCAGGTTGCGGATAAGGCAATGCGCTAAGCAGCACACCGTTAATGACGCTGAAGATCGCCGTGTTCGCGCCGATGCCGAGCGCCAGCGTCAGGACGGCGATTAAAGTGAAGCCGGGGTTCTTCAATAACATTCGCGCGCCGTAGCGCAAGTCTTGCCAGAAGCTTTGCATTCTTCACCTCCAAAAAGGGGTAAGGCAAACTGGCAGTTTGCCTTGACTCCTTAACTGACGATTTTCGAGAAACCCAGGCAAATTGGCTGTTTGCCCTACTTTTGCCGAAAACAGCTATTTTGGTTTTTCTACCAAACACTGTGCCAGCGCGGCTGAAGAGCTAACCCCTGAATTTAGTAGTATTGATCGGACAGGCGAGGGCGGAAAGGCGTTGAAAATGTACGTTTCCGGGATTGAGCATTCCCATAATTGGGAATGCCTTTGAAGCTCTTTCGACTTATTTTCTTGAATTTGCCGCGATGCTGCCAACGCGATCCCGGCAGTAAAGGCTGACTAACGGCGACTCTCTCGCGTCTTCAGCCCGCGGATCGCGCCGGTGATCATTCGATTCACCGCCGAGAGAGACAGCCTACCCTCATCGGTGGCCGGGATTGTCGCGAAACCGATCGCCGACGCTTTCGGATAGCGGCTGAAAATCGCCTCGAACAAGCGGGCCAACTCCTCGCTCGTCGGGCCATTGGGAACCTTGTTGCCATGCCCCATCACTTCCCGCGGGTCGAGCACATCCATGTCGATATGGACATATATCTTGTCAGTAAGGCGATTCAGGCGGTCGAGCTGCGCGAACACGGCCGGAGTCATATTGCGTAGATCATCAACGCTGAGTTGCTCGATGAAAGATTGGTCGAGCAAATGCTGTTCGAGCGGATCGGTGAGACGCACGCCGCCCATCACGATGTGGCGGTCTGAGAGCGGCGGATCGAGGCGCGCGTCGAGGCGCAGCCTCTGAAGCGCCCGGCCAGTCGCGACCGCAACCGGCATTCCGCCCAGCGAGCCGCTGCGAGTCGTCTCCGGCGTATTGAAATCCGGATGCGCGTCGAGCCAGAGCATGCCGATCTTGATCGGCTCACGGGTCGGCCCGGAATGTTGCAACCCGGCGACCAGCCCAGGCATTGATGGGCACGTCGCCATCAGGCCCACCGTGAAGTATCCGTCCCGCTCGTTCTTCGCCACGATGTCTGCGAAGTGACCCAGCGCCATCCCCAGCCTCTTCCACCCGCCGTACTCGGTGGCTTCATCCGGCGTTAGCGCGGCCTCCTCGACCCGTACGACCGCGCCCATGCCGGCGAGAACCTGCTGGATACCGCCGTCGGCCATAGTGTTGGGGCCTGATGATGTTCCTGTGGGAGAGAAGGGCTGCTTGACAAGAGCCACGCGCAAACGTCCATCCGAATCGGCGTATCGCTGCGCGAGCGCGAGCGCCGGGCCGAGCAGCAAAACGACAAGGGATGGAGCGATCAGCCCTCGCACTGCAATCTCCTCAGAAAATGGTGGGGCGCCTGGGAGCGCAGGCATCCTTGCCTGCTGGGTTCCGGCAATGACCGACTGGCCGAAGCTAGCAGG
>DATEMG010000338.1:0-11485 GCA_035275805.1 Blastocatellia bacterium | reverse complement strand
CGGAAAATGGAAGCGGCGGCCCCCGAAACAACCGGCGCGGGCGAGGCGCCTGCCGCAGAATGCGCCGCTCCGGCGTTGACAACCTTCGTCGGTCGCGAAGCGGAAATGGAGAGGCTCGATCGATTGTTGCGACAGGCCGTCGCCGGAGCCAGCTGCGTCGTCTTCATCACCGGCGAGCCTGGAATCGGCAAAACCTCGCTCGCCGATAGATTTCTGCGCAACGCGCGGCGCAGCCATCCGTCAATAATTTGCGGCCGCGGGCAATGCGTCGAGCAGTACGGCGCGGGCGAGGCCTACCTGCCGTTTCTCGACGCCCTGGGCGGTTTGCTGGCCGGCCCGCAGCGAGAGCGGATCATGGGCGTATTGAGGACTTATGCGCCGACCTGGTGTTTACAATTCCCAGCGGTCTTTTCCGGCGACGCGCTGGAGCAATTGCGGCGAGAAACCATCGGCGCCACCAAAGAACGCATGTTGCGCGAGATGGGCGAGGCGCTCGGCGCACTGGCGCAGGCGGCGCCGGTTGCGCTTCTGCTGGAAGACCTCCACTGGGCCGACACTTCCAGCGCCGATCTATTGCGCCATCTCTCCCAGCGCATCGAGGGACAGCGGTTGCTCGTCATCGGGACGTTTCGGCCCGCGGACCTGGAAGTCAGTCGTCATCCGCTCAGGTCATATAAGCTGGAGATGCAGGGGCGCCATCAATGCGAGGAGATCGCGCTTGGGACGCTCAGACAGGAAAACCTGGCAAGTTACCTCGACGCGCGTTTTGTTCCGAACGACTTCGTTCACGATCTTACGCCGTTGATCGAGCGCAAGACCGAAGGGCATCCGCTTTTCGCCACCGGGCTGGTTCAACTGCTTGCCGATCGCGGCGACATTGCCCTGGATGGCGGGCGGTGGACTCTCACGCGCCCGCTCGCGGAGATGGATTTGGAGGCGCCAGAGAGTGTGCGCGGCCTGATCCGCAAGAAGATTGAATCCCTCGGCGATGAGGACCGGCGGTTGCTCCAATATGCGAGCGTAGAAGGCGAGGAATTTCTCTCGACGGCGCTCGCCGGCTTGCTCGGCGTCGACGAGCTTGCCCTGGAAGAACGATGTGACGACCTCTACAGAGTTCATCGCTTGATCGAGCCGCGCGGCGAAGAAGAATTGCCCGACGGCGCGATGGCGATGCGTTATCGCTTCGTACACGCGCTCTATCAGAACGAACTTTATGCGGGGTTAGTCCACAAACGTCGGGCTCAGCTGCATCGCAAGGCGGGAGAGCAGTTGCTCAAGCATTACGGCGCTCAGTCATCGCGCATCGCGGCGCAACTGGCCATGCATTTCGAGCGCAGTCGGGATTTCGAGCGCGCCATCGCATACCTGATTGAAGCGGGAAGCAACGCGGCCCAAGTCTATGCCAATGCGGAAGCCGAGGAGCATTACAGCCGCGCGCTCGGCCTGGTCGAAAAGCTTCCTCGCGGGGGGCAGTCCGAGAGGAGATTAACGATCTGTCAGAAGCGCGGCGCGGTCAACCATGCCTTAGGCCGCCTCGATCGAGCGATCGATGATTTCACCGGCATGCTCGATGAAGCCCGCCGAGTGGGCGCGCCGGCGCGCGAAGGCGCCGCGCTCGTTTCCCTTTGCCACACGCTCTTTTTCGCGCACCGTCTGGATGAGATGGCCGCGCGCGCCGACGAGGCTTTGCGCGTGGCCGAAAGCTCGGGCGACGAGCGGCTGCGCATAGAGACGCTCGCGTTTATTGGGCGGAGACACGTCAGTCTGGGAAACCTGTTGGAAGCCAGGCAATTTATAGATGAGAGCATCCGCCTCGCCAGAAAAGTTGACCACACTCCGGCGCTGATCGCCGGATTTACCTGGCGCGGGCTGCTCCACTTCTTTCAATCCGAATACGAACGCGCCGAAGAGATGCTGACCGAGGCGCTGCATCTCAGTTCGGAACAGCGTGACGGGTTTATCGTGCTCTTCTGTCTCTATTTTCTCGGCTTGACCAGGGGAGACCTGGGACGCATGTCGGAGGCGCTCGCCACGCTCGATGAAGCGATGGAGCTGGCGCGTCGCAACGGCGACCGCAACCAATCGCTGAAGATCCCCAACGCCGTCGGGTGGATTTACCGCGAGCTCGGGGACTTCGACCAGGCTCTCAGGGCTGACAGGGAGGGCGTCGAGGTCGCGCGCAAACATCATCTGCTCGAAGCTGAAATCAACTCCGTGATCAATCTCGGCCATGACTACACGGCGCGGGGCGAGGGCGAAAAGGCGCCTCCAGCCTTCCGAGAAGTCGAGGCGATGCTGGAGCGTGACGACTGGTTGCGCTGGCGGTTCAACCTCCGCCTGCAGTTCGCCAGATGCGAACACCTGCTGTCACAAGACGACCTGGACGAGGCCGAGGTGTGCGGACTGCGGCTGCTCGAACTCTCCACTCATTACGAGGCGCGAAAATACGTCGCCGTCGCGCGCAGGCTGCTGGCCGAAGCGGCGTCGAGGCGCGGCGATATGCCACGAGCGGAAACAGAGCTGATGACCGCGATCGATTTACTGCGAAAATATCCCTCGCCGCCGACCGCCTGGAAAATCCACGCCGCGCTCGGGCGCCTGCGCGCGAGGATGGGCCAAACCCAGGCGGCGCGCGAGGCCTTTACGCAAGCCGCGACGATCATCGAGATGATGGCCGAAAACGTCAGAGACGAACATTTGCGAATGACATTCTTGAACTCCGCGGCCGTGTGCGAGGTGAATGAAAACCTCATCCACAAAGCCGCACGAAGAGACACTAAGGATTGATTTCATCTTCGTGATCCTTCGTGTGGCTTTGTGGATAATTGTCTGATCAACGACAGACGCAATCGCTGTTGTTGATGTCCCGGTCGTTGATAAGAAAGGTCGGGCCGTGCGGCGAGACGCGGACGATCGCGTGGCCACGGGCGGGCGACGCTTTCGGGCATTGATTGATCACCGCTACCACCTTGGAGTCAATCAGCGCCAACACACAACCGGCTCGCAGCAATTCACCCCGCCCGTCCAACGTGAACTCATTTCCGCCACACCGCAGGAATCTATAATCTCCGTCCGCAGTGTCGATTCGCAGAATGTCGCCGCTCGCATCATCTTGTAAACAAATATCGAATGCCGGTCGCAGCGTGTGATCGAAGACATAGCGGCCGACCCGCCTTCCTTGAATCAATCCGTCCCGGCAGGCCGTGCGGAAGTGGATGCCGGCGTAGACGCGCGAATCGGCGTTCTCCCGCGCCGCTTGCGAGAAGCTCGTGTAGGAGCGGGTGATTCCCGGAAACGGGGCGCCGCTCGTCGTGGTGAAGCTGATTTTGTCCGCGCCGAAAAATCGGGCCAACGTTTCGGCGGCGGCGGCGCCCAGAACGCTGTGCGTGGACGGATAATCCGGCGCGGCGGGAGTCACGAGAAACGTAGCCCACGCCGGGTCGGCGACGGTGGCTGGGTTGTTGTCCGTCGCCCCGGCGCGAATGGCTGTGATCGGACGCCAGAAATTGTAGAAGTACTTTGCGTCGAATCCGGCGATGAAGCCGTCCGCCATCGCAAAGTTGAGCAGGCCGAAGAGCCGCGCGTTCCGCCACGGGTCTAAACCTCGCTGCGCCGCCACGACTCTGGCGATGCGATTCCATCCGTTGGGCGAGCCTTCGTACCAGAACCTGGCGATCTCGCTCTGCTCGGCGGTGCGCGTGGCGCTGTTCAATTCGCCTACGGCCTTGACTTCATTGTAATCGGCGGCGTACTCGGCGCTGGTCAAGTCGAAGAATTTCGGCGGGGCAGGCCTGAACTGCGTGCCGCTCTTCAACGCGAAGGGCGTGACTGCGCCCCACCCCGGCAAGACCGCGGGAGCGAAATTCGGGGGCGTTAGTTGATAAGCTCCCGGCGCGGTCCCCGGCGTATATGGCATCGGAGCGGCCGAGCCGTCCGCGCTGCGCAGCGCGAGGATCGCGGCCGCGGCCGCCTGCCCGATGGCGACGGCGTTGGTTTTAGCCGGGCCGTCAGCAATGCCCGCGAGCGAGGCGGCGTAAGCCGCGTCGAGCGTCGCCTGCTGAGTGGGAAGCTGCGCGACCAGCACGTCGTGCGCGGCGGCGGCCACTGCGGCTCCCGGCGACGCGTTCGGCTCGGCTCGCCGGTCCAGGGCGTAGGTTTTATAGCGCCGGTCAATGGAGTTGAGCGCGTCGTGGATCGCCGCGTGAGTCATGGCGTAGATGCGCGATTGTTCGAGAGCGTTCTTGCCGGCGGCGAACGCGGCGTCGGTTGCGATAACATTCCAATCAATCACGTCGTCGGCCCGGCTGACGATTGTCAGGCCGATAAGGACGATCGGAATAAGTAAACCACGGACTTTTTTATTAGCGAGCGTCATACTTGATCTCCTTTGGTGTTTTCGCGTGGCCTCATGGCTTAGGCGCCAGGGCCTGCCATATAATGAGGACCGCCCGGGCTGAGCGATGAGATCAAGCCAGCGGCGGTCAGCTTCCGTTGCGCCCCCAACATACACTTCGGCCCGTGGGCTAGTAACGAAACCAGACCGAAATCATGACTAAATCCGGACTAAAGATGGCCGAAAGATGGCCGGAAGCATTTCCGGCGCGGCGATCGCAAGTCTTGGCGGCGGAGGATTTATGAGCGAACCGGAGCTTCATGCGCAGAAGGTCGCCTGCCGCGGTTATGTATTCGACGACTTCACTCTCGACCTTGACCGGGGCTGTCTGTGGCGCGCGGGGCAAGAGGTCAAGTTGCGGTATAAATCCTTCGAGGCGCTCAAGTACCTGGTCGAGCGCAGCGGGCGGGTGGTAGGCAAAGAAGAGATGATGCGGGCGTTGTGGCCAGACGCCATCGTCACCGACGATTCACTCGTCCAATGTCTGATCGAGGCGCGGCGGGCGCTCGGCGACGATGCCCAGCGCTACGTGAAAACTGTCCCGCGCCGGGGCTATCTCTTCAACGCCCCGGTGAGTGAATCCGGCCTGTCCGCCACCGGCGCACCCAACCCAGGCGCCGCCGACCAGGTAGAGGCCGCGAGCGCCGTCATTGAAAAGCAAGAACACAATGAAGAAAACACGCGGCCGGAAGACGTCGAGAGGAATAACACACAGTCCGCTACTTCTGGCCAGTCGCTGAGTCGCCGGCGGTCAAATTCCGCAATCTTGCCGGCAGTCATTATTGCCGCGCTCCTACTGGCCGGACTAGCCGGCGCGCTGATCTGGAGATCGAGCCGGCCACGACCGGTGAAGACTGTGGCCGAAGTGCGCTCCATCGCCGTTCTGCCCTTTAGATCAATTGACGCCGGAAGCGGCGATGAGTACCTGGGTTTGGGGATGGCCGACGACCTGATCACTCGTCTCAGCAATCTGCGGCATGTAACCGTGAGGCCCACGAGCGCGGTGCGGAAGTACGTCGGCGAGGCAAATCCGCCAAACCCTGTGGCAGCCGGGCAGGAACTCAATGTGGAGTCGGTGCTGGAAGGCAGCATTCGGAGATCGGGCGAGCGGATCCGTGTGACGGTGCAACTGGTTAACGTCCGCGACGGGGCGCCGCTCTGGGCTGAGAAATTCGATGAGAAATTCACCGACATTTTATCGGTGCAGGACGCAGTCGCCGAACACGTCTCGCAGGCTCTCTTGCTCCAGTTGACCAGCGCCGAACGAATGCTCCTGACAAAACGCTACACCAATAACCTCGAAGCTTACCAGCACTACATCAAGGGCCGTTACCATCTGACCAGGCGGACGGAATCGGACTATCAGAAATGCATTGATCACTTCCAACAGGCGATCAAACTGGACCGGAGATACGCCCCGGCTTACGCCGGGCTGGCCGACGTCTACAACATCATGGGGCTATACGTTTTCGCCTTGTCGTCCCCGCGCGAGGCCTTTCCGAAAGCGAAGGAGGCCGCAGGCGAGGCTCTGAAAATTGATAATGAGCTCGGCGAGGCGCACTCCGCGCTGGCATTCGCCAAATTGAATTACGATTGGGACTGGCCGGAGGTGGAGCGCGAATTCAAGCGCGCCATTGATCTGAAACCTGACGACGGCAATTTGCAACATTATTACTCGCATTACTGGATGGCCATGGACCAGGGGGCAAAATCGCTCGCCGCCAGCCGGCGCGCGCTCGACCTTGGACAGTTCGACCTGATACCGGTCAACGCGCACCTTGGATGGCACTACCTCTATTCGCACGACTATGAGCGGGCGATCGAACAACTCCTCAAGACCATCGAGCTGGACCCGAATTTTGTCACCTCGTACCTCTATCTCGGCTTCGCCTACGAGCAAAAAGGGATGATTGACGCCGCCATCGCGGAGTTTAGTAAGGCGGTTGCGATTTCAAGCGACGGCCGGCGGCCTGTGATGGAAGCCGCGCTCGGACATGCCTACGCCGTGGCGGGAAAGAGTGCCGAGGCGCAACGCGTGCTCGACGAGTTGAAAGAAGCTTCGCAACGCCGATTCATCTCGCCATACGGCATCGCGGTCATTTACGCGGGCTTGGGCGAAAAAGATCAGGCCTTCGCCTGGCTGAACCGGGCTTGCGACGAGCGCGATAACTGGCTCAATTACCTCAAGGTGGAGCCGAGGCTCGACCCGCTACGCTCGGACGCGAGATTCGCTTTCCTCTTACGGCGCGTCGGCCTCTCGCCTTAATCAATGGGAACCATATTGATCTGGCGCGAAAATAAATGTCCGTGAACTTCGAACCTGAAATGATTGTGATCCCTGCGGGCGATTTCCTGATGGGTTGTGAGACGGGCGCGGCGAACGAACGCCCGGCGCGCCGCGTCTGGGTGGATCGCTTCGCCATCGGGCGCTCCGCCGTCACTAACCGGCTTTATCGCATCTTCCTGGAAGAGACTGGGCGGCAAGCGCCGGCTGGCTTCAGCGAAGCGCGCTTCAATGTTGTCGACCAATTCGCCGATCAACCGGTCACGAGCGTGAGTTGGTTCGACGCGACGGCTTATTGCGAATGGCTCGGCGAACGCGCCGGCAAACCCTATCGCCTGCCTACCGAAGCCGAATGGGAGCGCGCGGCTCGCGGCGGATTGGAGGCGAAGCTTTACACCTGGGGCGACGAGCCGCCGCACACGCAGCCGCGCTACGCCGAATTGTGGCGCACGGGGCCGGAGCGCGTCGAACGCCGTCCCCCGAACGGCTTTGGGCTATACGACATCTCCGAAAACGTCCATGAATGGCTCGCCGACTGGTACGACGCGAATTACTACAGCGTCTCGCCGCCGCGCAATCCACAAGGGCCGGCGACAGGAGTGCGGCGCGCTTCACGCGGCGGATCGTGGCGTCATCAGATCAAGATCGCCCGCGTGGCCGCGCGCAGCAGCCTCCCACCGGAGTATCAATACAGTGATTACGGATTCCGATGCGCGCTGAGTTTATAACCAGAATGTTTATTGCGAGCCGTCGCCCTTAGCCCGTCAGACAAAGCCACAGACAGGGCGATTAAACAAATCGCCCCACACCACACACGCATTTGCTAACCGATCTAGCGGTCCACATTCTCTAAGACCCAAATGCTTCCGGAAACTTCCATGATTGGAAGAACGAGGCGGTCGGCGGCAAGCGCCATCTCCAGGCGTCCCAGGAGAGGCAAAACCATGCGGCCGGGGCTTTCAAACTCCGTCACACGAAAGGCCTCGTCCGCCGGCTTCCCCGTGCGCGGATCGAACCGGGCGCCCCACACGTTGAAAAAACCTGTGCGATTCGAGACAAAGTAGATCGTCTTGCCGTCAGGCGACCAACGGGCCTTCCCCTCCCAGTGTCTGCCTTCAGTGATGGGCGTCCAATCGCCGCCCGATGAGGGTATGACATAAATGGTGGAGACTCCGGCCTCGGACGCTTTGAGAGCATTAAAGCTAATCCAGCGCTCATCGGGAGAGAAGCGTGGCTGCCAGAGGCTATATTCTTTGTGGGAGGTCACCACTCGCATTTGGTTTTCCGCATGTGGCGCGGCCCGTAGAGGAAACAGGCTTATCAGGAATCGCCCCGGACTACTGCGCGAGGAATTGCCGAGGATCCACTCTCCGTCGGCGGACCAATCGTAGGCGAATTCATCAAACCTGCTCGGGAAAGTGACTAGCTGTTCATCGCCGCCGCCCGACGGCGTCTGGACGATTGAAAACTCAAACCTGGCTTGCGCCGGATCGGTTCCGCGGTCGCGACGATACGTCAGCCGTAGACCATCACGAGACCATCGCGGGCTGTATCGAGTGATATCATCGGCCGGCCTCAGCAAGGTTTCGCGGCCATCGTCGAGCGATTTCTCCCAGAGATCCTCCTTACCGGCGCGGCTTGCGGCGAAGACGAGTTTCCGGCCGTCGCGCGACAGGTCGAGTTTCCAGGAGTCTTTGTCAGCCGAGGTGACTGGTTGGCCGGCCCCCTTGACTCGGCCAGTCGTCGCATTGAATGGCAGCGACCAGATACGTGTCCTTTCAGTGCGAATGGTATAGGCCAACTTCTTACCGTCCGGAGAAATCGCAATTTCCGTATCAGGCCCCGGATCGGTTGTCAGACGTTCCGGGCCCGCGATCCAGCGCAATGTCTGCGGTTCGACTTCGACTCTCCAGAGATTTCTAACCCCTCCATAACTTCCTTCAAAATAGAGAGCCTGGCCCGAAGGCGCCCAGCGGAAATTGCTGAAGTCTTCGAACCTGACGGAAGTTTTGAGCTGTTGCTCCACCTGCGCTGAGATTTCCGACTTGACGGTTGCGCCGCTCGATAAAGAAATTGTCCAAAGGCTCCATCCCAAATGGGGTCTTTTGAGATGTCTACCCCAGAGCGAGATGCGCTGGCCATCGGGATGCCAGGCCGCGCGCAGATAATCGAACTCGCCGAGAAATTCCGGCGCCAACTCTCGTGGCGGTTTTCCCTCAAGTTCCACGAGATAGACTTTGGGTACTCCAACCACATTTTGCAGGGTCGAGCTGTAGAACAAAATCCGCGAGCCGTCCGGCGACCACCGCGGGCGACAACCGAATCCGGCGATCTTACGTTCGGCGCCACCCAGCGCGGGAACTATAAACAGTCCGCCTCCATCACGCTCGGAACGGAAGACCAGGCGTTTGCCGTCCGGCGACCAATCCGGCTGCCAGTCGTGAGCCGGGGAGGTCGTCACTTGCACGGGATTGCCTTCGCTGACCGGCTGAACCCAGATGTCGAAATTGCCGCCTCGATCGGAACTGTAGGCAATCATATTTCCGTCGGGCGACCAGGTAGGCTCGCTCTGCAAACCTGTGTCATAGGTCAGGCGCGACAGTTTCCTTTGTAGCGGCGCCTGCCCGGTCTGGAATCTTTGGCGGATCAATGGGGCCACATAGATGATCGCCGCGACTCCAACGATCGAAGCCGCAAGCGCGACAGCCAGACCTCGCTTATGGCGTTCGATCCAACGGATTGGAGGGGCTGCGCTCAATGCGGGGCGCGCCTCCGCGATCGCATCGCCGCCGATCGTCTGAGGTTCCTGAATAACTCTTTCCGCTCCTTCCTCATTCGACTCCCGCACCTCCGCCACGAAACGATAGCCCCGCTTCGGCGCCGTTTCGATAAAACGCCGCCCATTCTCGCCGAGCGTTTTCCTCAGGATCGAGATGTTGTTGGCAAGATTGGCCTCCTCAACTACCGTGTCGGGCCAGACCGATTTCATTAACTCATCTTTTCCCAGCAAGCGCCCGTGACGCTCAACCAGCGTGAGCAGCAAGTCGAAGACTTTGGGCTGCAACGGGACAGCCTCGCCGTCACGCGACAGAAGACGTTCGGCGGCGTCCAGCCGGTAAGGACCGAATTCATAAATTGGCTTCAGTTGATGGCTCATGATCACTCCAAAAGGTTTTTTTAAGGGCGTACCTAGAATTTCCCTAGAAAATGCCTGACGCGATCAGAAGACTTCGCTGCGGCGCTGAGCGTACTGTCCGCAGCCGAATGGGCAAATAACCCTGTTTGGAAAAACAGGCCCATTCCAAGAACGTGTTTTAAAAGTTCTTTTCTAAAGCCCGCGAAGCGGGCGCGAGCATATAGCCCAGGGTGGAGCCGAAGGCATAACCCTGGGTCAGGTAGTGAGAGCCATCAAGCCCGTGAAACGGGCGGCAGACTTTGCGGCTGTCGCCCACTTCGTGGGCTCCTGGTCCTTTTCTACCACTCTCCTGGGGCTCACGCTCCAGGTTACATGCTATCGCCTGCTTCGCAGGCTCAAATCGGAGCTTTTAAAACACGCTCTAAGGCGGGTGTATGGCCGGAACAATTCGGCTCCGCCTGTCTTCCATATGACAACGACTCGGCAGGCATAAGTAGGAGAGACGATGCTCAGCCCCAAAAACTCCCGCAGTTTAATATTAATACTCTGGCCCGTGACGGCGCCGGAACAGCCAAGGAGTAACTCAATGCGGAAATACAGCGGAATCTTCCCGGTCGTCGCGGCGATCTTCCTGATTTGTCGCGGCTCCCTCGGCCTGGATGTCGATAGCTTTGGCGCGACGCCCAATAATCCGGCAGGTAGTAACAGAAACTATCCCGAGTGGATCTCCAGGGCGCGGGTGATTTATCAGAAGCCTGTGCAAATAAAAGTCTCAGCTGGTCAGCGGAATGCGCGCTCAATGTCCGACAAACTGAAGTTTGTCGAGGTCTGATCGGCAAGTCGATTGAAAGAAATTGGCTCGCCTTCTTACCCGACCGCGACAAGCTGGAAGTTTGTCCGACATTTGGCGTCGCCTGATTTATGAGCAGGTCTCAGATAGATACGGCAATCGACTCCGCCGGCAAAGTCCTCGACGAATGAAAGTATTCAGTGGCTTCGCGTGGCTTACTCTTCAGGGCGAAATAAGTACGGCATCCTACAGCGGAGGCCCCGGAAGCTCAGCCTGCAAGAGTCACTCTCGAGGTCTGGCATCGACACACTCGCTCTAAGCCTGCCTGGCTTAGGACAAATTCGGCTTAACTAGTAAGTTAGGCTACCACTAACAACCTAGGAGGAATAAACAATGAATACTCGTCATAGCATAAGTTCAATCGTAAGCAGCCGCTTGATGCGCCTAGCAGTCTGCGCCCTTTTCGCCTGCGCTTCCCTAACGGCTCTAGCGCCGACTGGTCTCTCTCAATCCGGCCCGACTTCTCCCCTTTTCTTTTACAACGCCGCAAGTGGCCTGGGCGCGACCGCATTGCTCGACGGCGCCGGGAACTACCAGTTCGTCAGAGCCGTCCCCGGATTCGCCAGGGGATGGACTCACGTCGCCGGCGCCAGCAACGGCGCCCTGTTCTTCTACAACGCATTCACCGGCAATGGCGCGACGGCCCGGATCGACGTCGCCGGGAACTACCAGTTCGTCAGGTCCATCTCCGGATTCGCGATGGGATGGACTCATGTCGTGTCCGCCAACGCTAACGGCCTTTTCTTTTACAACGCCACATGTGGCCTGGGCGCGACCGCCACGCTCGACAGCGCCGGGAACTACCAGTTCGTCAGAGCCATC
>DATEMG010000337.1:0-6924 GCA_035275805.1 Blastocatellia bacterium | reverse complement strand
GGCCGCTGATGTACGCCTCGGCGACCTCTTCATAATTTTCTATCGCGAATATCATCGTGACGTTGATGTTGATCCCGGCGGCGATGCACTCGCGGATGGCGGGGAGTCCCTCGGGCGTGGCTGGGATCTTGATCATCACGTTCGGGCGGTCGAGCTTGGCCCACAACCGTTTGGCCTCTGCGATCGTGCCTTCGGTGTCGCGAGCCAGGAGAGGAGAGACTTCCAGGCTGACGTAACCGTCGAGCTTATCGGTGCGCGCGTAAACGGGTTTGAAAAGGTCGGCGGCGCGTTGGATGTCTTCGACGACCAGGGCCTCGTATATCTCGTCGGCGCTCTTGCCCTCGGCGACCAGACGGCGCATCGCCTCGTCGTAATCGGTGCTCCCCGTGATGGCCTTCTCGAATATCGTCGGATTCGATGTCACGCCGCGCAGATCGTCGCCCCCGACCTTCTGGCCCAGCGTAGAAGTAACTCCCGAAGGCAGCGCGCCGATCTTCTGCGCCAGGTCGCCGGAATCGATCAAAGCGCGGCGGATGTTGTCATACCATATGCTCTGTCCCAGTTTTTCTAGTTCTATTAAGGGGTTCATCGTTCTCTCTCTCCAAGATTGTGCGAATTGCTAAATCAGGACGACCAACTTTAATAATGTAATGTGGTCTGATTAAAGCGCCTCTGGCTTATTCGCTATCAGCGTTTTGTACAAACTCTCCTGCCTTCTTCGCCCAAGCGCGTATCGTTCGCGCTTTTCAGCGTTCGGCTCGAATACCTCTCCGAGCGGCGTTTCCAGCGCGTCCAAGCGCTCAACCTGTCCGAAAGCCTCGAGCGCCAGCATCGCCGCGCCTCGGCTCGACGCTTCGGATACCGCCGAAGCCACGACGGGCACTCCGATCACGTCGGCCATCATCTGGGTCCAGACCGGCGAGTTCAAGATGCCGCCGCCCGATGCGATGATCTTCGTGTCGCCTGGCGCCTCGGCCTTCAGCCTCTCATAAATCGCCGCGAAACGATAACATACTGATTCGAGCAAAGCCCGCAAAATCTCTATCGGGTCGGCGCTCAGATTTAATCCGGTGAAAGTCGCGCGAGCCTCGCTGTGCCAGCCCGTGCTGCGTTCGCCGGAGAAGAAGGGAAGCGCGGTCAGCCCGTGATCGTCGGCATTCATCGCGGCGAGTTTTGATTCGATGACCTCGTCGTCGTCGTCCAATCGCAGGACTCTTTTACACCATGCATAAACGTCTCCCGCGTTTGAGAGCGCGCCTCCGATCAGCGCATAGCGGCGATTGGCCCGGTAACACCACAAGCCTTTAGGAATGTTCACGCGCTCTGCCGGCCAGCAGACTCTCATCGCTCCCGACGTCCCGACGTTGATCGCGATTAAGTTACGTGTAAAGCATCCCGAACCGATGTTGCTGGCCGCGCCGTCGCCGACCGCCGGCAGCCATTTAGCCACTCGCAGCGCGGGCCAGCGTTCGGCGAATTCGCGCCGCATCTCATTAAAACCTTCGCGTTCTTCCGCCAGCGGTGAGAGTTGATCCCGTCCGACTCCGATTGCGGCGAGCATCTCGTCGTCCCAGTCGTTTTTGTTCGGATTGAACAGACCAGTGCCTGACGCCATCGAGACGCCGCAAGCCATTCGACCGAAGATTTTCGAGTAGAGGTATTCGCCGACCGAGACCCATCGTGAGACTTTCGAGGCCAGCGCCGGGTCGGTCCGCCGCAGCCATAAGATTTTCGCGGGATAGTAGCTGGCATGCGGGACCACGCCGCATCGCTCGTGAACCCAATCGGCGCCGAGTCGCAGCCTGAGCGCTTCGGCGTCCGGCGCGCTTCTAGTATCGCTCCAGTTGTAAAGCGGCGTGACCGCGTCGCCGCCGCGCGAGACGCCCAGCATCGCGTGCCAGAAGTTGCTGTAGCCGACCATTCGGACCGCGTTGCGCGGGTCAGCCCTCAGGTCAGATATATGAGTCGCGGCCTTTAGGAGGCATTCGTCTATGGTCGCGCAGACAATTTCGATCAGTTCGTCGGCGTCAATCTCGACCCCACCGTCTTGCGTGGCGGTCATCTGATAATGTGTGCGGCCCTCGGCATGTTCGATCTGGCGCCCGCGTGAGTCGTACAGCGCGGCGCGCGCGGAGGAGGTGCCGACGTCGAGCGCGAGGGCGAGCGGACGTTCGGCTTCGTGTGGCGCAATGACGGACATAAGTGGGTGTTCAGCAGGGGCTCGTTGATCAGAATTCGCGCGCATCATACAATATCCGCCGCGTCTGTGTCAGTCCGTAACGCATCTCGCAGCGATCCTAATCGGAATAACCAGGAGTGGGGCAGACTTTAATCTGTCCGCTCGTAGCGCGACATAGCGGACAGACTAAAGTCTGTCCCACTGTTGAAAAACTTCGTGGGAGAAACATCTATGCGCCACAACTTGAAACCTGTTTTCGCCGCGTTGATTTGTCTGTTCACGCTCGCCGCGTTTGCGACATTGACGTCCGGCCAATCGGGACGCAAGCAGAAGAAGGCCGATCCGCAGCCTCCGGTCCAGGGAGTCAATCAGCCCGAAGCGCGGACTGTCCCCGAACCCGAAGTCTCGCCCGACAAGCCTAAAGAGAAAGATCCCGGACGTTCGGTTATGGTCTCAACCGCAATGACAGACATCGGCATCTCGTCCTTTTACCCTGATAACGCGCGCCGGGGTTGCATGGAGGAGTTCCGCAACGCGATGCGCACGATCCAGATCAGCGAACAGCGCGATCAACATCGCGGGGACGCCATCAAAGCCGCCAAGGAGGGGGAACGTTACGTCGTGTGGATGGAGTTTCAGGTCGACCAGATGAGAACGTCGAATTACGGCTTCGAGTTGCGCTACACGGTCTTCGAGCCGAAGACCGCCAAAGTGGTGGGCAGCGGTTACGGCGTCCCGCAGCAGCCCGCCGGCCCGATCTCGCTGCCGCCGATGGGCTCCGGCAGGACGGACGTTTACGCCGATTGGGCCGGGCGAGACGTCGCGCGTCAGGTGATGAAGCGACTCGGATGGGTTTCGCAATTTTAGATCGTGGTTTTTAAGCCACCGCAGGGCGCCGCATGGCACAGAGGAAATAATGGCTTCTCTATGTTCTCCGTGACCTGCGGTGGCTAATACCCTTTACAGTTTTGCGAGCCGCCGCAGGTTTATTTTCCGCGCAGTCTGAGAATCAGTTCTTGAAAATCGTCCGGTGGCGCGACTTCAAAACTCATCGGGCGGCCATTTATGGGATGCAGAAATTTCAGCCGATGAGCGTGCAGCGCCTGACGCCCGAATTCGATCCTATGTCGCGGCGCGGGATCGTAGACATACTTTTTCTCTCCCACCAACTGATGGCCGCGCAGGCCGGCCTGAACGCGAATCTGGTTGCGTTTACCGGTTACCAGGGACACCTCAATCAAAGTCGATCCAGAGAATTTTTCCAGCGTGCGGTAATGGCAGACCGCTTCTTTGGCGTTCCTGTCGCGGCGTTCCGCGCGTTGTTGTCTCAGTCCTTCCTGGTTCCACACCAGAAAGTCACGCCACGTCCCCCTCTCCGGCTTCGGGCTCCCGTAAACGACTACCAGGTAGACGCGCTCAGCGCTCCTCCGCTCGAACTGGTCTTTCAAGTTTTGCTGGGCTTCGGGAGTCTTCGCGAAAACGACGATGCCCGACGTGTCGCGGTCGATGCGGTGGACGACCAGCGGCGTCGACTTTTTGTGTGAACGCAGGTGGTGTTTGACCTGGTCGAGTATGGAAGTCTCGTCGGGTTGAGCCGCCAGCGGCACGGTGAGTACACCGGCTGGTTTGTTGATAACGAGCAGGGATGAATCTTCGTAAAGCAGATGCAGCCCCGATTCGCGGCGTTCGGCGTAGCGCCGCTCGGCGCTGCCCGGACGATCCATCCAGAGTCTGACGGTCTCGCCTTTCTGCAGACGGCGTGCGGCGTCTGCGACGGATTGCTCCGCGCCGTCAACGAAGACCTTGCCACGTTCAATTGCCGAGAGGGCTTTTGACCTGGACCCGAGTCGTTCGGCGGCGGCCAGCCATTTGTCCAGCCGCAACCCCACTTCCGTTTCGCTCACTCGCCAGCTTTGGTCGCTCATCGCCGAGGAGGTTATATCAAATTTTTCGATCCGGCGAGAGCGCAGCTTTTCATTTAAAGATTCGTCGGTTTTGAGAGAGAATCTGCGCTCCACAACTATAAGACCGGCATACCAAGATCTGGATTTCGCAAGGCGCCGACCGGATCAGTACCGCGAGCGGTAGCGAGCGGCCGTTAGCTAAGGCTCCGCTCGCTACCACTCGCGGTACTGACTCGTCGCCTCGATCCAGATCTTGCTGTGCCCAACATATAGTTGAGTCAAAAATATGAACCGGCGTTGAATCTATTAGACACCCGGAGCGCAGTTACCGCTCCAACAAATCCGAGACCGGCGGCCCACCACAAACTTATGACAGACTTTACAATATTTTTTGAAGAATCTTCCCGCACAGGTCGAAACTTTTCGTTAACTTTGGCATACATCTATAAAGACATCAGCGCCGAACTGAGTTAAGATAGCCCCTCGACCCCGATCCAGACGGTGATCTCTCGAATCCATCGTCAGCCGGCGCCTGATCAAACATGTAAATTGAATTGAGCTGGAGGCCTAGCTTGACTCCGGAGACCATCTCGCATTATCGAATCCTATCCAAGCTCGGTGCGGGCGGTATGGGCGAGGTCTATCTTGCGGAGGATTTGAGCCTTGGTCGTCGCGTCGCGCTCAAACTGCTGCCGGAGAAGTTCACCAAGGACCCAGAACGCGTCCGTCGCTTCGAGCAAGAGGCCCGCGCCGCCAGCGCCACCAGTCATCCGAACATTCTGACCATTTACGAGATCGGGCAGGTCGAGACCGAGACCGGCGTCACGCATTTTATGGCGATGGAGTTCGTAGAGGGTAAGACGCTGCGCCAACGGTTGAAAAACGGTCTGAAAATGGATGAAGCGATTGAGGTCGCTATTCAGATCGCAAGCGCGCTTGCCGCGGCCCACGGGGTCGGCATCACCCACCGGGACATCAAGCCAGAAAACATTATGCTCCGCACCGACGGGTACGTGAAGATCCTCGATTTCGGCCTGGCCAAATTGACTGAAACCGCATTTCTGCAGGGCGCCGATCCGGCGGCGACGTACTCTGAAACTATCGAAGACCCGTTCGACGACCGATACACGACCGCGCTGCCCGGATCTCAGAAGGAGACCAATCCGGGCGTGATCCTGGGCACGGTAAGTTACATGTCGCCGGAGCAGGCGCGTGGGCTCAAAGTTGACACCCGCACGGACATCTTCAGCTTCGGCATCGTGCTGTTCGAGATGATCGCGGGGCGCTCGCCGTTTGAAGGCAAGACGACGGCGGACATGATGGTCTCGATACTCGACCGACAGCCCACGCCGATTTCGCGCTACGTCCATAACGTGTCTGGAGAACTCGAACGGATTATCTACAAGGCGCTGGTCAAGAACCGAGACGATCGCTATCAACTCGCCAAGACCATGCTGGCCGACCTGAAGTCGTTGCAGAGGCGGATGCTCCTCGACGCCGGCCATGAACAGACCGCCGAGTTGAGCCAGGACGAGGTCGCCGCGCGGCGCTCTCCGTCGAAGGATTCGGGCATGAAAGATTCGGAGAAAACGACCAGCGGACCGGCCCGTCTCTCTTCAGGCTCGCAGCGCGCGCCGCTCGACAGTTTGGCCGTGCTGCCTTTCTTCACGACGAGCGGCGACCCGAACGCCACATACCTGGCCGAAGGCATTCCCGAAAGTTTGATCATCAATCTGTCGCGGCTCTCCGAACTTCGCGTGATGGCTTGGAGCACCGTCGTGCGGTTTCGCGGGCGCGAGGTCGATGCCCTGGAGGTCGGGCGCTACCTGGGGGTGCGCGCGATCTTCGCCGGACGGATGTACCAGTTCGGCGAAGACCTGGTCATCAAGACCGAGTTGGTCGATGTGAACGACGGCTCGCAACTGTGGGGCGCGCAATATCGCCGCAAGCTCGACGACCTGGGCGCCATCGAGCAGGAGCTGTCGATCGAGATATGCGAACGACTGAAAGTCAGGTTGAACGAGGAGGAGCGCCGGCGGCTCGCCAAACGCTACACCGAAAACGCCGCCGCCTATCAAGCTTACCTCAAAGGCCGCTATTACTGGAATCAGCGAACCGCGAGGGCGCTGAGGAAGGCCGTCGAGAGTTTTGAAGAGGCGATTAAACTCGACGACGGTTACGCCCTGGCGTACGCCGGCCTGGCCGATTGTTACTGCCTGGTCAGCATCTACGGCGCGGCGCCTCCCAAAGCCGTGATGCCTCGCGCGAAGGCCGCCGCCATGAAAGCTCTCGAACTCGATGACGGGCTGGCCGAAGCGCACACGTCTCTGGCCGCCGCCCTTGTCTGGTTCGATTGGAACTGGGAGGCGAGCGAGCGTGAATTCAAACGCGCCATCGAACTCAACCCGCATTACGCCGTGGCGCACCACTGGTACGGTTCGGTGTTGCTCTCGGCGCAGGGCAGATTCGATGAGGCCCTTGCCAGTGAGGGGCGCGCCCTGGAACTCGAACCTTTGTCGCTGGTCATCAACTCCAACATGGGTTTCATCTGTTACCAGGCGGCCCGCTTCGACGAAGCCATAGTACATCTGCGTCGGACCCTGGAGATGGACGACGACTTTGTCTACGCCAGATTCCACCTCGGAATGTGCCACGCGCATCGCGGCGACTTTGACAACGCTATCTCCGAGCTGAAGCGCGCGATCGAACAGGCCGGCGGGCGCGGGGCGTTGATTCAGGCCGCGCTCGGTTACGCGTACGCCGTCGCGGGCAGACGCGATGAGGCGCTGCAGATTCTGGCGCAATTGCAGACCTTTCCTATGAATCGCGACGTTTCGCCCT
>DATEMG010000336.1:0-2085 GCA_035275805.1 Blastocatellia bacterium | reverse complement strand
CGCGGCGCGCGCGATTATGTCGAGCAATTTGCGCATCGGTCGCGAGGCGCCGATAATCCGCGTCTGCGCGGCGCGCATCTCTCTGCGCATCCTGATCTGTTCGCGAATGAGAGCCGTGCGCTCCAAGGCTTCCGCCACGGTGGTCAACAACTCGTCCGAGTGAAACGGCTTGGTGATGTATTGATACGCTCCCGCCTTGACCATTTCGACCGCATGCTCGACCGAGCCGAAAGCGGTAATGACGATCACCGGCGCTTCGGCGCGGGAGGCGCGGGCGGTGAAAAGGATTTCATCGCCTTTGACTCCGGGCATGCGGACGTCGGTAATCACCAGGTCCAGCGCCTCGCGCTCGTTCTTAATCAGGCTCAAGGCTTCCTGCGCGTCGGAATGGGCGACAATTTCATAGCCGGCGTCGCCGAGAATTTCGCCCAACGTCTCCAGCATATCCTGATCGTCTTCCACGATCAGCAAGCGTTCTTTCATCAAACCACCTTCTCCTTTTCAGACGAGATCGCCGGCGTCGCAATCGCCTTCTCCGCGAGTTGCAGATAGACCGTGAAAGTCGCTCCGCCGTCCTCGTTGTTCGCCGCTTCGATCCAGCCGCTGTGCTCTTCCACTATACGCCGGGAGACGGGCAGGCCGAGACCGACCCCGCCGCCGACGTCCTTCGTCGTATAAAACGGATCGAAGAGGAAGGAAAAATTCTCTTCTTCTATTCCGCCCCCCGTGTCGGAAACTCGCACCGCGATGAAACGGCCTCCGTCCTTTTCCGTCAGACCGCTTCCGTAATCTATCCGCAGCCGACCGCCGTCGGGCATCGCCTGAATCGCGTTCACGATGACGTTGATAAAGACCTGCCGGAGAAGTTCTCTGTCTCCGTTGACCTGCGCGTCCCGATCAGGCTCGAATTCGACGACGATCCGGGCGGGCTGCAGTTTGGTTTCGAGCGTCTCCAGCGTGCCGGAGATCAAGGCGTTCAAGTCGACCACCCCACGTTGAATGTTATAAGGGCGCGCCAGGTTGAGCAGTTGCCGGACAATGTTCGTGATGCGCTCGACCTGCGTGAGGATGATCGTGGCGTTGCGGCGGCGGCGCTCTCTGGAATCATCCAGGTCTTGCAGGATCTGCTCGGCGCGCACTTCGATCACATTCAGCGGCGTCCCGACCTCGTGCGCGACGCCCGCCGCCAGACGCCCCACCGAGGCCAGGTGTTCGGTGTGCCGCAATTGACGTTCGAGTTTCAGCCTCCGATCCATTTCGCGCAGCGCGTTGCTTCGCTGCTCCTCCAAATTATCGGCCATGCGGTTGAATTCCCTCTCCAACAAGGCGAATTCATTGTCATTGGCGGGCACGATCAGGCGGTAATTGAGATCGCCCCGGCCCAGCGCCCTTGCGCCCCGCAACAATTCGTCCACCGGCCGCAGGACGCTGTGACGCGTCACCAGAATCACGACAAACACGATGGCGATGAACAACAGTAGCGCGAAGAAGACGATTTCGCGGCGGGCGCGGGCGTAATCTTCTCTGATAAAGGTCATCGGCAGGGCGATCTCAAACACCCCCTCGCGCGTCTCGCCGACGGTGATCGGCATCAGGATCGAGAAGACCTCCTTATCATCGATCACGCGCATGGTTTCGACTGTGTCGCCGGTCGCCAGCGCCTGATTCACTTCCGGGGGAAACCTGATCTCGTCATCCACCAACTCGTCCGAGACCATTATTACCTGACCGTCATTCGAAAACAGAACCACCCCGTAAATGCGTTGGTTGTCGCTCATACGGTCAATTAACTCCTGGGCGGCGGCCTGTTTCCCAAGACGATATAACCTCTCGAGCGCGATCTGCAGAGTGACCGCATGCGCGTGCGCTTCATTTCGCATGGCTTGCTCAAGAGCTTTCTCACGTTGCCGCAGCATGAAGTAACCGCCGACAATCATCACTATGCCGGTCACTATGGTTAGGATCAATATGAGCCTTGAACTGGTCTTCATTCTTCTTCACGATGATGGACATTATCATCTGTCATTTTCCATATATCATTTGTCATTTGTCATTGCCAGAGGCTATCCCGATTCAGTTCGCGAG
>DATEMG010000335.1:0-7081 GCA_035275805.1 Blastocatellia bacterium | reverse complement strand
CATCGATCAGGCCGCTACCGCTCCCTGTACCCTACCGCTAATCTAAGAGGATACGGGACAAACGGGAATTACGAAATGGGCGGAGCGCGTCCGAACAGGCAAACGCGCGACTTGGCGTTTGCTTGACAGCCTATGGGGCGCCTTTGTTAGACTTCGACGCCTTTCGGCTCCTTGCTTTAAGCAATGCTCTCGACGTCCCAAAAAATCAAACGCAATCACAGACCTTAAGTCAGGAGATACGTCTTTATGCCTGTTTTCAACGGAATAGAAACTCCCGCCGACGGCCGGGCCATCAGGGTCGAAGCGGGTCGCTTGATAGTCCCCGACAACCCAGTGATCCCCTTCATCGAGGGCGACGGCACGGGGCGCGACATCTGGAAGGCCTCCGAGCGCGTCTTCGACGCGGCGGTCGAGAAAGCTTACGGCGGCGAGCGCCGCATCGTCTGGTACGAAATCTTCGCGGGCGAGAAGGCCTACAACCGGTTCAACGAATGGCTCCCGAAGGGGACGCTAGACGCGATCAGGCATTTCGTCGTCGCGATCAAAGGGCCGTTGACCACGCCCGTAGGCGGCGGCATCCGCTCCCTCAACGTGACGCTGCGGCAGGTCCTCAACCTGTACGCCTGCGTGCGGCCGGTGCGTTATTTCAACGGAGTGCCCTGCCCCGTCAAAAAGCCTGAGAAGCTGGACATCGTGATATTCCGCGAAAACACCGAGGACGTTTACGCCGGCATCGAATTCCAGGAGGGCACGGAGAAGGCCAGGAAGCTGATCGAATTTCTGAGCGAATTCGGCTACGAAATCAACAGTGACTCCGGCGTCGGCGTCAAGCCAATCTCGATCACGGGCACGAAGAACCTGGTGCGGCGCGCGATCCGCTACGCCATCGAGCACAAACGCAAGCTGGTGACTCTCGTCCACAAGGGCAACATCATGAAATTCACCGAGGGGGCGTTCCGCGACTGGGGCTATCAACTGGCCAAGGAGGAGTTCCGCGACCGGATCGTGACCGAGGAGGAGTTGTGGAAGGATCACGGCGGCAAGACGCCGGAAGGCAAGATCCTGGTCAACGACCGCATCGCCGACGCGATGTTCCAGCAAGTGCTGCTGCGGCCCGATGAATATTCGGTCATCGCAACGCCGAACCTGAACGGCGATTACCTGTCGGACGCCTGCGCGGCCCAGGTAGGAGGACTCGGGATGGCGCCCGGCGCGAACATCGGCGACAACGCCGCGGTATTCGAAGCCACCCACGGCACCGCGCCGAAATACGCCGACCTGGACGTCATTAACCCCTCGTCAGTCATCCTCTCTGGCGTTATGATGTTTGAGCACATGGGCTGGCAAGAGGCTGGCGACCTGATCATCAACGGCATCGTTAAAACTATCGCGCAGAAGCGAGTAACTTACGACCTGGAGCGCCAGATGAGGGGCGCGACCAAAGTCAAGACGAGCGAATTCGCGAGCGCGATTATTGAGAATATGTAGAGCAGATGTCAGATGTCAGATGTCAGTGAGGAGCAATGCAGGTGTATGGCATCTATTCCTCACTGACATCTGACATCTGACATCTGACATCTGGAGAAAAAATGGGAAGAAAGAAAATCACAGTAGTTGGCGCGGGCAATGTCGGAGCGACGACGGCCCATTGGCTGGTTTCAAAAGAACTCGGCGACGTGGTCCTGGTTGACATCATCGAGGGAATGCCCCAAGGCAAGGCCCTGGACCTGGCCCAGGCGGGGCCGGTCGAAGGTTATGACAGCCGGCTGGTCGGGACGAACGGCTACAAGGAGACGGCCAATTCCGACGTTGTCGTGATCACCTCCGGCATCGCGCGTAAACCGGGCATGAGCCGCGACGACCTGCTCAACACCAACGCCGGAATCGTCTCCAGCGTGACCGAAGAGATCGTCAAATATTCACCGAACTGCATCATCATAGTCGTCTCGAACCCGCTTGACGCAATGGCCCAGGTGGCGTGGAAGAAATCCGGCTTCCCGAAGCATCGCGTAGTAGGCATGGCGGGCATTCTCGATTCGGCGCGGATGCGCTGCTTCCTGGCCGAAGCGCTTAACGTTTCGGTCGAAAACGTTTCGGCTTTCGTGCTCGGCGGCCACGGCGACACGATGGTTCCCCTGCCGCGCTATTCGACTTGCGGCGGAATTCCGATCACCGAGTTGCTGCCGAAAGAAGTGATCGATCAGATCGTCAACCGCACCGCCAACGGCGGGGCCGAGATCGTCAGCCTGCTCAAGACCGGGTCGGCCTACTACGCGCCCTCGGCGGCCACGGTCGAAATGGTCGAAGCCATTTTGAAAGATAAGAAGAAGATTCTGCCCTGCGCCACTTACCTGGAAGGCGAGTACGGCGTCAATGGTCTCTTCGTCGGAGTCCCGGTAAAATTAGGCGCGAAGGGCGTCGAAGAGATCATTCAGATTAACCTGACGACCGAAGAGCGTGCGGCTTTGCAGAAATCGGCCGCCGCCGTGCAGGAGTTGGTCGGCATGCTTAAACTCTGAGAAGATCAAGCATCGTATATATATATAATAGGATAGAGGATCGAAAATAGAGGATAGATGATTGAGTGACATCAACGCCATCCTCTATCTTCCATCCTCATATCCTAAGTTAGTTGAGAGGATACAACGACAGTGAGCGAACAGAAGGAACTGACCGGTAAGGATAAGATTATCGCCGAGTTGAGGGCGCTCGAATACGAGTTGACCGTGGAGTTGCCCAAGACGCTGCGCACGGCTGCGGCGCTGGGCGATCTTTCGGAGAATTCCGAGTATAAATTCGCGCGCGAGCGGCAGGATTACGTGCGGGCCCGCGTTCGCCAACTGCAGCAGCAGATGGCCAAACTTTCGAGCATCGACGTGAGCAAATTGCCCCGCGACCGCGCCTCTTACGGCTCGACCCTGAGCTTACGCGACCTGAACCGCGACGAAGAGATCACCTACCGCCTTGTCACTCCCGAAGAGGCGGATTTCGAGAAAGGATTGATCTCGACAGCCTCGCCCATCGGGAAGAGTCTATTGAATAAGGAAGAAGGCGATGAGGTAAAGGTTCAGACACCGAACGGCGTGCGCTCGTTCGAGATCGTCAAACTGTCGACGATTCACGACGAGGAAGAGTGAGGATTGCGGATCACGGGGAAGAAGGGGAGTAGGGAGTAGGGAATAGGGAGTGGGGGGGCAAGGAAGTTATTTCACGAGTCCCCATTCCCTGCTCCCCACTCCCCTTCTTCCCCGCAATCCGCAATCAGCGATCGCCATTGAAAGCCCAATATTAAAGATGCTACACTCCCTCACCAGTCAATAGCGCGACTCACGCAAACAGTTTCCTCCATCGCTTTCCCATTGCCCAGCTAAAGCATGGGGAAAGCAATGGAGAAACCTATTTGCATGAGTCGGATAAAAATTAGGAGAACGCGGTTGCTTTCTCGAATCGGTTCGAGCAACATCTTGAAAAGCTTGCTGACGGTTGCGTTGCTGGTAGGAGTCTTTTTCTTTGGCGCGGGATTAATCACATATCTTGCCGTGCGCGGTCGAACGGTCGAAGTCCCGAGTGTGGTAGGCAAATCAAAGGAGGCAGCCAGAGAAGCGTTTGACGATGCCGGGCTCAGAATGGCCGTCAGTAGCGAGGCTTACAATGATAAGACGCCTGCAGGCGTAGTAACCGATCAATCGCCTTCGGCGGGAACAATTGTTAAGACCGGCCAGATCGTGCGCGTCAGCATAAGCCGCGGCGCGGCGCCAGCCGGACAAAATGCGCAAAAGTAGCTCCCGGATTCGTTCATAGTTCATTAGTTTATGGTTGAGATCGCGCCATCAATCTTATCAGCGGATTTCAGGCGGCTGGGCGAACAGATCGCGGAGGTCGAACAAGCCGGCGCCTCTTACATTCACGTTGACGTGATGGACGGCCATTTCACACCGAACCTGACGGTGGGTCCTTTCATCGTCGAGTGGGTGAGAAAGGCCACGAAACTGCCGATAGACGCGCACCTGATGATTGAAAACCCTGACAATTTCATCGGCGCGTTCGCCCGCGCCGGCGCGAGTATGATCTCAGTTCATCCAGAAGCGACATATCATCTGGATCGCACGCTCAATCATATCCGGCAGGCGGGCTGCCAGGCCGGAGTGGTTCTCAACCCGGCGACGCCGCTGGCGATGATCGAAGAGGTCGTCGCCGACGTAGATTACGTACTGTTGATGTCGGTCAATCCCGGCTTCGGCGGTCAGAAGTTCATTCCGTCGTCGCTCGACAAATTGCGCCGGCTGCGTAACCTGATTCGCATGAAATCCTCGCCGGCGCGCATCGAGATCGACGGAGGCGTCGGCCCCAACAACGTGGCGGAGGTCGTCGCCGCCGGCGCCGAGATCCTGGTCGCGGGCTCGGCCGTCTTCGGCGCGGAGAACCCCGCCGAGGCCTTGAAAGAATTGCTGCGCGCCGCTGAGTCTATTGGAAGAGTCACGGCCTGATCGGCCGCAATATAATAGATGACGCAGGAAAATCGCTGCGCATCACTGGGAGTGCAATTATGAAGCTTGGAAGTATCGTTACCATCGTGTTCGCGTCCGCCCTCGCCCTGGCTTTCGCCGGGTGTGGGCCGAAGGACAAGGTCAAAAATGATAACGCGTCGTCCGAAGGGCGCGACCGCGACCTTTACAATCAGGCGTCGAAGAAGGCCGAGAAGGGCCGATACGACGAGGCGCGCCTGACTTATAACGTAATAATAACGACCTATCCCGACAGCGCGTACCTGCCGCTGTCGAAGCTGGCCATCGCCGACACGTTCTACCTTGAAGGCGGAACGAGCAATCTTCAACAGGCGATCGGCGGTTACAAGGAATTCGCCCAATACTTCCCGAGGCACCCCAAAATCTGCGAGGTCAAACATCGGATCGCGATGTCTTTCATGCGCCAGATGGGCGCTTACAATCGCGAAGCGCAGATGGCCGTACAGGCCGAGAGACAGTTGAAGGACGCCGAGGCGTCCTGCCGCGAATCCGAGGCCCTGCCGAAGGTTCAAACCGACCTCAGAATTGTACAGCAGGTGTTGGGGTTGCACGAACTCGACATCGCGCGCTTCTACAGCGACAATCGCCAGGCCCACAAGGCCGCTGAAGGACGGCTGCGCGGCATCATCACCAACTACCCGAACTTTAGTTACCTCGACGAATCGCTTTATCGCCTGGGCGTGGCGCTGGTCGAACAAGAGCAGCCCGAGGAAGCCGCCGAATATTTCACGAAGCTGGTGCGCAATTACTCGAAGAGCGAATTCGCCAAGAAAGGCAGAGAGTATCTGGAGAAGCTCGGCAAACCGGTCCCTGACCCGGGCAACGAAGATCCCGCGCCCGAACGCCCGAGTTTCATAGGCAAATTCGGGTTGATTCTCGGCCGCAACGGCTTGGAGATTTCCGAAGATGGGGTCTTGCTGACCAAAAAGGGAGAGGAGAAAGAGGACGTGAAGGCTACCGCGACGCCTTCCGAGACCAGCAACCAGCCGGGCACGCGGTCGATCCGCGCCACCACGAAAGGCACAACCGTTTCCGATCAAGCCGACGCCTTAGCCCCAGCCGCCGGACAGGCGGCCAGCGAGGCAGGAGGTGGAGCGAGCGCCAACCAGACGACTCCTGAAGCTAAAAACGGCGAATCGAAGAAGAAAGACAAGAAAGAGAAAGATTCAAAGAAGAAAGATAAGGAAAAGAAAGATTCTCCTGGCGTTTCCGAATGAGGATCGGCGCCAAAGAGGCGGTAAAAATGCGAAAAGGAGCGAAAAAGGCGAGAAAGGCTTTTTTCGCTCCTTTTGCGCTTATTCAATAGCCGGACCACCTTGCATCAGTACATCGACGTTGCGCCGCTCGCCCCCGTGAAACCGCCGGGGGAGAGGCGCGCGGCGCAACGTCGATGTACTATAATGAAGACGCCTGATCGACTCGGCGGTAGAAATCGTCTTTGTCGGCTTCAATCGGAGGTTTCCGTGGATTACAAAATTTTGCTTGCCGATGACAGCGCGACTGTTCAGAAAATCATTACGCTTACATTCTCGGACGAAGGCGTCGAGGTGATAGCGGTGAATAACGGCGACGAGGCGATTGACAGGTTACGACGCCTGAGGCCGGCCCTGGTGATGGCCGACATATCCATTCGGGGGAAAGACGGCTATGAGATTTGCGAGTTCGTCAAAACACATCCGGAGATGGAAGGGACGCCTGTGATACTGCTGGTTCCAGCATTTGAAGCTTTCGACGAAGAGCGCGCCCGTCGCATCGGCGCCGATCATCATCTGACAAAGCCGTTCCAATCCATTCGGACGTTGATCTCTGTCGTGAAAAATCTGATAGATCACAAAGCCGCAGCCGAGCCCCCAGCCGGCGACGGCGGCGTGAGGGCGCCTCATGAGCGGTATCGGAACAATTACAACACGGCGGAACTCAACACGAGGAGAGAGAAGATAGAAGATTTGATCAAACTGTCGGTCCAGTCGGCTTCGGAAAACGGCCTTGAAAATGGAACTATGCTAAAGATCAATACGCCATATGGCAATGGACGCCATATGGGTTCGCCCTCAATCGCAAACGCCCCCCGTGAAGTCGAAATAATGGAGGACGTAAATATGGACAACATTTTGGAACTGGACGACGTTCTGCCCGATCTCACACCTGTGACGATGGGATCTATGAGACATGACACTCCCGCAACCGCAGTTCCCCAGGAAACACCGGTGGGCATGGTCATTCCGCAGAGCGTCATTGATGAAATAGTGAATCGGGTCTCCGCCCAATTGTGTGAAAGGTTGAGTGGCGAGATCGCCCGGCGGATCGCGCCCGAAGTCACGGAACTGGTCAGACGCCGGATTCTCGCAGGACCTGCCCGATCTCGCGACTCGGAGAATCTTCTCGATATTGATTGATATGGAAATTCCAAAAGCTTATGACCCGAAAGAGGTCGAAGGGCGATGGTATCCGATCTGGGAGAGCCGCCATTACTTCACGCCTGAAGCAAACGCCAACCCGAGAGCCAGAGTCTTTTCAATGGTCATCCCGCCGCCGAACGTGACCGGCTACCTACA
>DATEMG010000334.1:0-7958 GCA_035275805.1 Blastocatellia bacterium | reverse complement strand
CGCCCTCGCCCAGCTTAATCAGCGCGCCCGGCAGCCGCTCGCCCGACTTAAGCCTCACGCCGTTGCGCGCGACGTCGCCGGTTGTGGCCGGCGCGCCGCCGAGCCGCATCTCTTTTACATACCAGTCGGCGCCGGGCAGCGACGTTTCCAGCCGGTACCGTCCCGCCTTGAGTCCTCGGATCGAGAAGGCGCCGGCTTCATTCGCCTCGCCGGACGGCTGGGACCAGAAGGGCGAAGCCGGCGCGTCGTCCTTCTCGCCAGGCTCGTCCCGGCGAGCGCGCACTACTATCTCGTTCACTCGCGAGTCGCGAGCGGTTTCGCACTTCCGAGCCGCTTTCTCCACCGTCACTTTGCCGGCTAGCGCGGCCAGCGGCGCCAAAGCCAGATCGATTCCGCCGACGTCACGGCCGTTCACCGCCACGCGTCGAGGCGAGGAAGCAAAAGCGTTCTCGTCGGCCGAGAAATCGCGCGCGGCGACGATCTCGTACTCGCCATTCGGCATGCCGTGAATGGCATAGCCGCTTTCCGCGCCGATCGGCTGCGGCGATGTCGTCGCCATCAACAGGTCCGAGCCGGCCTTCCGCAGTACGATCTGAACCGGGCCTCCAGTGGCGGGAAGGCCGGTGATCTTCCCGCTGATAATGTAGCTGCGCTCGCTGCGATAGCGGATGTCAATTCCGCTTACCTCTTCGCCGCCGCGTACAGCAATCTCCGCGGCCGCGTCGCGCCTGGCCGAAGGATGATAGATCAACATCCGGCCCTCGAAAGGCGTAGGCCTCGTTGATAAGCCTCCCGACCCGCCGGCGTAGATGACGTACGAACCCGGCGCAAGGCCGTACCACCGGTAGACGCCGCGGTCATCGGTCTGTCGCTGCGATGAGGCAGCGACCTTCTCCGGCGCGAGCAGCGGGCGGCCATCCTCATCGCGCACCCGCTCGGCCATGACCGGAACTCCGACGACCGGCTCGCCCGCGACGTTCATCACCCGCCCCGTAATCACCCCGCCTTTGAGCATCGTGAACCTCACGACCTCGCCGATATAATTGAACCTGGCCCGGCGCGCGCCGGCCTCGCTCTTCGGACGAACGACGTAGCCCGGCGCAGAGGCGCTGACGACATAGGCCGCGGCGTCGAGTCCCTCGGCGCGAAAGTTCCCTTCTTCGTCAGTGTTGACCGACAGGCGCCTGTTCGTCATGCCCGAGGCTGTTATGCTGACGGTCGCGCGCGGGACCGGCTGCCCCTCTTCAGTCACGACGCGACCGCTGATCGCGCCGGTCAAGGGCTGCGACCAGGCTGCGGCGTTCGACACGGCCAGCAAAGAGAGCAGAGAGAATAAGTAACTGAAGCATGCGCAAAAATCAGATCGGCGCGCCATTTTGTGTAATTTGTTCTCCTCTGAGAAACCTCTGTGTTCTCTGCGGCTAGTCGGCTCCGGCGACTTACTTTTTGAAATATGAAAGTGGAAGGTTTTCAATTCTCCTTCTCCTTCTCCGCCAGATCGACAATGAATGTGACCTCGTGGCGGCCCTCTCCGGCCACCTTGACAACCTGATCGATCGTGTGCCGTTTGCTGGTGGTTTCACCGTGGGGGTAGACGTCCAGAAACAGTTTGTAAGTCCCCGGCGCCAAGTTTTCGATGACAAACTCCCCGCGGTCATCCACGTCGGTGAATTTGATCGGCTCTTCGGTTGCGCTCCCGCTCTCGCGCCTGTATCTCAGGTTCATCCTATCCGGCTGCGAACCGCCCTTGACCTCCACGCGACCGGCGATGACGCCGTTACCGCAGGCGAAGACCAGGCGCACGCCGGTAATCTGGTCGCCCGCGTTGACATCTAACTCTTTGACCTCGACGCCATTGTGCTCTACGCGCAGCAACGCAACACCCTTTGTTCCGACGATGTCCATCATGACGCGCGTCTTGCCCGGATGCACGTTGGATAGTTTGAAAGTCCCGTTCGGGCTGATCACCCCGTTCCCGAGTGGGTTGGCGATGAGTACCGCCGGCCTGGACTCGGTTCGCAAGGAGAGATTAACCTGAGCGAGTTTCGCGCGCAGGGCCGGATCGTTTGAGCCTTCAACGGCAACCACGCCGCTAATGGTCGCCGGGCGCGGCGCCCTGATCTCCAATCCGCTAACATCACCATCGACGACATCGAATTTGATATCGTCGATGATCGTCGTGACGCCGCCGCTCCGCGCGTTAAGGTCAAGGGCAAAGGCGTAGGCGCGGTAGCTACTCGGCGAAACGTTCAGGAATCGGAACTCGCCGAGCGCATTGGTCACGCTACTGCCGCTGCCACTACCACTGCCGCCCCGCCCTGTCGCGTTGTATCCGACGGTCACGCCGGGAATCGGCTCGCCAGTTTCACGCTCGACCACGCGCCCTGTTACGACGTAGCCCTTCGGCATAGGCGCGACTTTTATGTCAATGTTGGCGGCCTCCTCGCCGCTTTTGACCTCGACGATCCTGGCCTGCGCCTCTTCGACCGCGTCAGGGTGAAATGTGCGTAGATAACCGTGGCCCGTTCCCCCACCGAAACCAATGTCTGCGACGACCAGATATCGGCCCGCTTCCAATCCGAAGATTCTATATATGCCGCGGTCGTCCGTATCCCAGCGGACGAATGCTAAGCTGAGCGAAGCGGCGGACCGCCTCCTGCCGTCGACGCCGAGATTATAGGCTTTGACCGGCGCGGCGATCACCGGACGATCCTTCTCATCGGTGACCTTGCCCGTGATAACCACCCCACGGGTCAGTGAAAAATCAACGTCCTCGACATTATCGCCCTCCGCGACGTTGACGATTTTACCCGACGTTAAACTGTCTCTCTCCCCCTCGACCACTTGGGCCGGCGCGAAAACCGAGACGCGATATTTGCCTGGCGCCACATTTGTCAGCCGGTATCGCCCCTCCGCATCCGTGACGGCGGTCGGCGCGGGCGGCTGCTCAACGCCGGAATTGCCTATGAGGCTTCGGATAACTCTGTCGCTGACGTAGGGCTTGAGCATCACATGCGCGCCCGGCGCGCCGGCGCCGTCCAAAGTGACGCGCCCCGCAATCGTCGCGGACGCTTTGTCCGGCGCCGACTGCGCGCGCGCGGCGACCAGATTGAAGACTGTCAGGCTGATCAGAAGTGTTATGAACCTGGTGATTCGCTTCATAAACCGTCCCCCACAATTGGATCGAGGAGCGAGGAGCGAAAATCGAGAATTGAGGGGCGAGGATATTAAATCGAGGGTGGAAAATCGAGGGCTAAACTAACGAAGCGATCCTCGCCCCTCAATCTTCCAAACCCCACCGCCGGTAGGATTCGGAAGTCCTCTGTGGTATGCTGCGCCCGTCACTAACCTGACGTTTCACCTACACCCAAAATCAAACCTCGACTGCTTTGACAGTTTAGAAAGAGAGTTTAGTACAAATGATTCGCAAGCCATCAACGCTCATTCAGAGCCTGATGATCTGCTGCGCGTGTGCGGTCTTTGCTATTGCTCAGGCCGTTTACGGCAGTGTCTTCGGAACAATCACTGACGCCCGGGGCTCCGGCGTGCCGAGCGCTACGGTGACTATCACAAACACCGGGACGAACGTAGTCGAAACGGTCAAAACCGACGGCTCGGGTTATTACAACCAGACGCGGTTGATCCCGGGCAAGTATCGCGTCAAGGTCGAAGCCTTCGGCTTCAAGACGGCGGTGATCGAAACCGTCGTGGTCAGCGTCGACACGACTTCGGAAGCGAAGGTCGTTTTGCAGCCGGGAGAGGTCCGCGAACAAATCACGATCAGCGAACCCGCGCCGGCGCTCACGACCGACCGCGCCGACGTCTCAGTGATCTTTGAAAGCCGCCAGGTAACCGACCTGCCGGTCCTAGACCGCAACTTCACCAAGTTCATCCTGCTCACTCCCGGCGCGCAGACCTTGGGCTGGCAACAGACGTCCGCCGAAAACCCGCAAGGCTCGGCCCAGACCATGATCAACGGCCAGCACTTCAGCGGCACGGGCTATCAACTGGACGGGACCGAGAACCGCGACCCGCTCCTCGGCCTGGCCATCATTAACCCCAACGTCGAGGCCGTCGGCGAGACCAAGATCATCTCGCAGAATTACGACGCCGAGTTCGGCCAGGCAATCGCCGGCGTAGTTTTGGTCTCGACCAAGTCGGGGACGAACTACCTGCACGGCGCGGCCTTCTCCTTCCGCCAAAGCGACGCGCTGCAAGCGCGCAACCCGCTCTCCCAATTTCAAAGAAACCAGACCACCGGCAAATTCATTCCCGACACGTTGCGCAATCAATTCGGCGGCGCCGTCGGCGGCCCTGTAATTAAAGACAGAATCTTTTTCTTCGGCGATTACGAAGGCGTGCGAAGCAGCGTCGGCGGATCGAGGCTGTTGACCGTGCCGACGGCGGCGGCCCGACAGGGAAACTTGAGCGCATACCTCGGCGACGTTATCAGGGACGCCCAGGGAAACACGATCAAGGTCACGACCGTCTCGGGCGCGCAGGTCGATCTCCGTCAGAATATGATCTTCGACCCCGCGACCACTGTCTCGAACGCCGGCGGCGAACTCGTTGACCGCAGGGCGTTCGACGGCAACGTCGTTCCTGCGAACCGGCTGTCGCAGCAGGCTCTCAATGTGCTGCGATTGATCCCGGCGCCGAATGTCGCGAACGCGTCAGCGAACGGAACGCTCAACAATTTCATAGCGTCGGGCAGCGAGAGATACGACAAAGACAGCTTCGACATTCGCATCGACGCGAAATACAGCGACAGGCTGAATATGTTCGGCCGCCACAGCTTCGCCGACTTCAGGCTCGACGGGCCGACGGCCTTCGGCGAAGGCGGCGGGCCGGAAATCGTTACCTTCGGCGGCCAGTCGAAGGGCCGCAACCAGAGCGTCGCTTACGGACTCAATTACACCTGGAATGACCGGCTCGTGAGCGATTTTCGATTCGGCTTCTTCCGCTACAGAGTCAACGTGCTGCCGTCCGATTTCGGAAAAAACACGTCGAGCGACGTTGGCGTGCCCGGATTGAATATCGATCCGTTCAGCTCCGGCCTTTTCGCGGGATTCGTGATCGATCCGAGGATTCAAAATATCGCGGGCGGATTCAGCCTCGGCTCGGAAGAATTGAGGAAGGGCTTCAATTTCGGTTCGGGCCAGTTCGTCAACCGCTGCGGCTGCCCGCTCGACCAGGAAGAGAATCAGTTTCAATTCGTCGGCAACACCTCTAAGCTCTACAGCGCCCACACGATCAAATTCGGAGTTGACGTTCGCCGCGCCTACAACCTGCGCGTCCCTTCAGACTTGCATCGTTCGGGCGAATTGACATTCGGACCGGGGCGGACTCGCGGCGTCGGCGGCGGCGGGCTCGGGCTGGCGACGCTCCTGCTCGGCGACGTGTCCGAGTTCGGGCGCTACATCAGCTCCACGACCTACGCGAGCGAACGCCAGTGGCGGCATTTTTATTACGGCCAGGACACCTGGCGCGCGACGCCGAAACTGACAGTCAGCTACGGGATGCGGCTCGACGTCATCAACCCGCAAACGGTCAATCGGGCCGGAGCCGGAGGCTTTCTCGACCTGAACACCGGCGAGATCAAGGTCGCGGGCGTCGGCGCCACTCCGCTTAGCGGCGCCGTCAAAAACAGTCTGAATTTCGCCCCGCGTTTGAGCCTCGCTTACAAGGCCACCGATAAACTGGTGCTCCGCGCGGGGTACGGCCGCAGCTATGACATCGGCGTCTTCGGCTCGCTCTTCGGCCACACAGTGACGCAAAACCTCCCGGCGCTGGCCGTGCAGCGATTGAACGCCCCATCGAACTTCGACCGCGTCTTCACGCTCGGCAGTGGTCCGCCCGCGTTCACGGCCTTCTTCGGCCTCGACAACACGCCGAAGAACGGCGGCAAACCGAACGCCTCTTTGCCGCCGGACGGGCGGTTCTTTTTGCCAAACGGGGTCTTCGCCCGCGCGATCCCCGACAAACAGCGATTGCCGAGCGTCGACGCCTACAACGTCACCGCGCAATTCCAATTGACCAATACCATCTCCCTCGAAGCGGCCTATGTCGGCAACAAAGGCACGCACGTCTTCGCGGGCGACGGCCCGCAGTTCGACGTGAATCAACCGACGCTAGAAGGCTTCGGGACCATTCCGCGCGACCAGCGCCGGCCATTCTTCAACAAATTCGGATGGACGCAGTCGATCGACTTCTTTTGCAATTGCGCCGACGACCGCTACGATTCGGCGCAATTCAAATTGACCAAGCGGTTCTCGAGCGGCTACGCGATCCTGGCGCACTACACGCTGCAGCGATCCTTGCAGGACGCGCAGGATTACTTCATCCACGACCAGGCGCTTAACCGCGGCGTGGCCGATTGGAACCGCACGCACAGCTTCGTCTTCTCGCAAATCTGGGAACTGCCTTTCGGCAAGGGCAAGAGGTATCTCGGCGGCGTAGCGCGCCCGCTCGATTTGCTGGTCGGCGGATGGCAGCTCAACTCGAATACGACGATTCAGAGCGGGCTTCCTTACAGCTTTTGCTACGACGCGAGCGCGAACATTGACACCGGCCCCTGCCGCCCGAACGTCAGCGGCGATCCGAAGGCGCGATTGTCAGGCGGGAATTACTCCTATGACACGTCTGTCTTCTCGAACCCCGGAAGGGGGAGGTTCGGCGATCAGGAGCGCAACGCCATGCGCGGCCCCGGCTACTGGCGAACCGACGCGTCGCTATTCAAGAAGTTCAGGCTCGCCGAAACGAAGGAGCTTGAGTTTCGGGTCGAATCGGTGAACGTCTTCAACCACGTCAACCTGGGCGCCCCGGATTCGTTCGTCGGCTCGTTCGATCAGACCGGCAAGTTGAACGCTAGCCCGACACTGGGGCGCATCTTCACGACGGCGTTTTTCGGCGCCGACCCGATGCGCAATCTCCAGTTCGCGCTGAAGTTCAAGTTTTAGATGAAAATCTCATCCACAAAGCCACACGAAGAATCACCAAGTATTGATTTCGTCTTCGTGATTCTTTGTGTGACTTTGTGGATGATTTTCCGCAGGAGACTGAGGTTGAAACGACTGATCTTCACTTTCACGCTGTTGTGCGGTTTCGCCGCCCAATCGTTCGCGCAGGCGCAGCCCGATCCGATCTCGACCGCGATCGCCGAAGCCCGCGCGATGATCAATGAAGGCAATGTGAAGGGCGCCGTCACCAGGCTTCAATCATCGCCTGACGTGAAAGACATACGCGTGGCGCAGTTGCTCGGCGTCGCTTACTACCAGGCCGGCGATCTGCCGCGCGCGATTGAAACGCTGGCGCCGATCATCGACAAACTGCCGCAAGATTCAGCGCAGAGGCGCGAAGCCGTCCAGACGCTAGGCCTGTCGTATTACATCATGGGCCGCATAGCCGACTCGATTCCCTTCCTCGAACAGACCAACGCCTGGGCGCAAAGCAACCACGAGATGAGCTACGCGCTCGGGATGGCTTACCTGCAAACGCGGCAGACGGCGAAGGCGCGCGAATCCTTCGCCCGGATGTTCCGCGTCGCGCCCGAGGGGGGGGCGGCGCATCTCGTCACGGCGCAGATGATGATCCGCCTGGAATTGCTGGAGTTCGCCGAAGCCGAGTTGAAACTCGCCATCGAAAAAGACCCGAAGCTCCCGCAGGCGCATTACCTGTTAGGCCAGATCGCCGTCTTTCGGGCGCGCTATGACGAGGGCATTCAACTGTTGGAAAAAGAAATCGCGCTCAACCCGGCCCACGCCATGGCCTATTACAAACTCGGTGACGCTTACACGCTCCAGTTGAAATGGGACGAGGCCGTCGCGCCGCTGCAAAAATCGATCTGGCTCAATCCCTATTACAGCGGCCCCTACATCCTGCTCGGCAAGACCTACATGAAAAAGAAAAACCTCTCGACCGCCGAAGCCATGTTGAAGCGCGCGCTTCAATTCGACCCC
>DATEMG010000333.1:0-25496 GCA_035275805.1 Blastocatellia bacterium | reverse complement strand
AATCCGGCGCCGTTAATCGCGTCGTTCAACTCGACCGGCGCGTAATCGGCGTAATTATTTCCGTGATCCGAAAACATCTCGACTTCGAGCCGCCCGTTCGACTCGGAAATCATCTCTTCGACCGCGCGGTCGAACGCTCGCAGGAGCGACTTCAACAGCTTCTTGCCGCCCAGATGCGCCAGCGAATCGGTCTCGCCTATGTAGGCCACAAACAGCGGCGCGTCCGAATTTCTAAACGCCTTGCGGAACGCCGAGAGGTCAAGGTGGGCGACGGCGATCGTCCCGGCCGGCGCGGCGAGGTAACCCAGCGCGCCTTTGAAAGCCGGGGCGTGATAGTCAAATGTCTCGCGGAAAGTGCCCTGAATGAATTTCCCCCCCTGCAGCCGGTCCTGAACCGTGCCGAGTATCCGGTTGCGCTCACGGTCGTAGTAATGGTCTTCATACCCCGGCGAATCTCCGGCCTGCAGGATTTCGATCATCGCCACATTGGTCAGCGAAGGGAACATCGAGATCATCCGCGCGGGATTTTTGAACCGGCGGAAGCGGCCTTCCGCGCGCAACTCGGCGATGGTTTGGTACGGGACGCCGTCGAGTACGATCACCAGGCGGCGAGGCCCTGATGAATGGCTGTACGCTGCCCCGTCGAGCCACGATTGCAGTGGCAGGATTGAACAGCAAACGATCAGATAGACGGGCAGCACGCCGCGCCGCCACTTCTTCAATTTCATAATTTTACGCCGCTCACATTTGCGCTTTGATTTGGTCTTTTGCCATGCGTTTCCTGCCTGAATTTCTCGCCGCGCCCACCAAACTCCAAATAATAAAAATCACCGTGGCGTAATAGGGAATGTTGAACAGGAACGACATCAACCAACAGTTTTCATCCTCTCTCGGCGAACTTTCGGGCAATTTGAAAAAGTCGCAATAGATGACGGCAGGCAGATACAAAATGGTAAGGGTCCATCTGAACAGGGCGGGAACGCGAAAGTTTTCATCTTGCGAATAAGACCATACAGAGTCTAAAACTGGGGGCAAAGCAAAAGTCAGACAGGCGCCGAATGCCAGGGAAACCATCATACGTTGCGAAAATCTCAATTTCATATTTGGCCAGGGCATTCATTAGTCAGGAAACTAAGTTATCAAACACTATTGAGACGACGAATCAGTACCGCGAGCGGTAGCGAGCGGCCGTTGGCAAAAGCCACGCTTGCTACCGCTCGCGGTACTGATCCAGTCGATGCCTAACAAAACAACTTAATTAGCAACGCATTCAAGCTAGATCGGCGTAGGTTTTTTCTGCGAAGCGTATTGACTCTCGTCCGCTCATCATCGCGCTTCACAGGAGAAAAATTTGGTTGCCGATCGCCGCCGCTGCTGTCATCACGGCGCAGCGTAAATCAATATGCGTTCGCCGCTCCCCGCCATAAAATATCCAGCCAATGCGCAGCCAACCGGAATCCCGATTAAGGCGGCTAAAGCTCCGGCTTCGCTGCCGTTCTCGCTAAAGGCAATGTCCAGGGCGGCAATAAATCCCAGAAAACCTCCTGCGCCTCCGCCGATGGAGGTGAATACCGCCCGTTTCGTGCGGCTTGGCGGTTTGACACGCCAGATGTTTTTCACTTCATCGCGACTGATGCTCTCGACCTTTCCCTTGCGTTCGATGGCCAATTCCACGTCGGACAGGCTAAGAAATTTCCCTGAAAGCTTTTTCTTGACGGTTTTTCTATCGACCTGGATTTTCTCCCCGACCTGCAATTGGCGCAGGACATCCCAGGATTGATGTGGGGGGACGGTTTGTTGCGCCATTACGCCAGGCGTAGCGCCAATCAAAACCCAACACAGACATAATGCTACGATTTTCATATTGAACCTCCTGACCTGAAGATATTGATAATCACAAGCTCGATTTCTCCCTGCGAACATCCGCCTGATTATTCCGCGCACCGAAAATCGCGCCCAGAATCGCGCCTGGGACCGCCAGTAAGGGCAGCGCGCTCGACGCCGCGCAAAGGTAGGTCTCAGTCGTGATAGAGGTCATAGATGCTGCATTCGGAATCTCAATAAGTTCATACCAGGCGGCTCCCATGAACCAGCCCAGAAATCCGCCGATGAAGAAACCAGCTACGGCCATCCTCACTCTTTCCATCGTTGCGCCCCGAAAAGAATAGTTGTTGCGCCGGCCGCAATCGCTTCGTCAGTCACGGCGCGGAGTAAATCAATATGCGTTTGCCGCTCCCAGCCATAGCGTATCCGGCCAATGCGCAGCCAACCGGAATTCCGTACAAGGCGGCATAATATCCGGCTTAGCTGCCGCTTGAGTGTGATCGCGGATGTGGAATATGTCGCCCCGGCAATTTCACGGGGCGGAGTAGAACAGCGTACGTTTGCTCTTCCCAGCCAGAGCTCTCCCGACCAATAAGCCGATAATTGGAAGACCAATAAAAGCGGCTAGGACTCCGGCTTTTTCAAACCCGCAGTCGCCGCCGCATTGCTTAAATCCCAAATTCACTATGATTATTATCATGGGGAGAATGCTGGCGATCATACCGGTGGTTTGAAATTGTGTGCGATTGCTCGGCAAAACAACGAGCCAGACCTTTTTCACTTCATCGCGCCGGAAGCTTTCGAGCTTTCCCTTGCGATTGATCTCCAGCTCCGTATCGGTCACTCTGATTATTTCGCCTGAAAACTTTTTGCCATCTTTTCTCTCCACTCGCAGATTCCCCACCACAGCCATCTGGCGCAGTACGTCCCAGGACTGGTTCGGAGCTCCGGCTTGTTGCGCCATTACGCCGGGCGCGGTAAGAATCAAGAGCCAGGACAAGCAGAAAGCAGTGATTTTCATTCAGACCTCCTGAGCCCCCTTATGGTCGCAACCACGAATACAGTTAATAGCGCCAGCACGCAGCCAATGAAGGTTATAAAGGTGATTATCGCGTCGAAAATCCCGTTGCCCATTCTCCCCAAGCCACAAGAGAAAATGTCCATTGTCTCTCCTTACACGATCAGCGCGTCAAAAAAGACTTGCGCCAGTCGCCATCGCCGCAGCAGCCATACATTGACTGAAACGATGTCGATCCGGCGCAAGATTTCAAAGTCCTCAACGGTTGCGACTGTGTGAATGGCAAGAGTGGCGCCACCTTCGGGATCGCGGTCCATCACTGCTTGCATGTCTTGTAAATTGTGCGGTTTGAAGGAAAAAAGCAGGCCTCGAAAGCAGGCGGGCGGCGCCGGGCGCAGGTCCCGGGGGTGTCAGGAGAGTCCTTCACTCGTCGTCGGAATCTTGCGCTTCGTCCTGAAGCACGTAGCGGCGGGTGAGACCGAGGTCTTTTAGTTTCTGTTGGAGGCTCTGTCGGTGCATTCCGACGCGTTCGGCGGCGCGGGTGACATTGCCGCCAGTTTCGGTGAGCACGCGCTCGATGTAGGCGCGCTCGAATTCGCGGCGCGCTTCGCGGAAATCTTCCAGGTAAGGGACGGGCAGAACATCCGCCGCCTCAGCGGTTTTGGCGGGCGACGAGCGTTGAAATGTCTCGGCGGGTTTTTGCCGGGCCTCCGCCGATATGATCTCTTCGGGCAGGTCTTCCGGCCTGAGCGATCTCCCGTCGGCCAGCACGGCGCTGCGTTCGATGGCGTTTCGCAACTCGCGGACGTTGCCGGGCCAGTCGTAAGCGACCAGGCGCTTCATCGCGTCGGGGCTGATCTCGACGCATTTCAACTGATAGCGTTTGGCGTAAGTATGCAGGAAGTTTTCGGCGAGCATCGGGACGTCTTCGCGCCGGGCGCGCAGGGGGGGCAGGTCGATCTGCACGACGCGCAATCGGTAATAAAGGTCGGCGCGAAACTTCTCTTCAGCGACGGCAGCCCCCAGGTCGCGGTTAGTGGCGCTGACGACGCGCACGTCGATCGGGATCGAATGCGAACCGCCCAGTCGCTCGATCTTGCGCTCTTCGAGCACGCGCAGCAGTTTGGCCTGCGTGTTCAAACTCATGTCGCCGATCTCGTCGAGAAAGATCGTGCCGCCGCTGGCCGATTCGAACTTTCCTTTGCGCTGGCCCGCCGCGCCGGTGAAGGCGCCTTTTTCATGGCCGAAGAGTTCCGATTCGATCAACTCCGAGGGGAGCGCGGCGCAATTCATGGCGATGAAATCGCCCTCGCGGCGATGCGCGCTCCGCTCGTGTATCGCGCGGGCGACCAGCTCCTTGCCGGCGCCAGACTCGCCGCAAATCAGAACGGTGACGTCGGTCGCAGCCACTTTGGTGATCAGATCATAGACGCGGCGCATCTCGTCGCTCGCTCCGAGCAGGCCGCCCACGCCGCGCGCGGCCTCGAGCTCGGCGCGCAGCCGCTCGTTTTCGCGCCTCAGCCCTGAAGCTTCGAGCGCGTTCTTAACTACCAGCCGCAGCTCGTCAACGTCGAAGGGCTTCGCCAGGTAATCGTAGGCGCCGGCCTTGATCGCGGAGATGGCGGTGCGCTCTGAGCCGTGCGCCGTGATCATCACGACCGGCGGCGCGTCGACGCTCGCGGCCAGCTCCTGCAGGTAATCGAGTCCGCTCGCGCCCGGCAGGTTGTTGTCAAGCAGGATCAGATCTGGGCGAGACTTGGCCACCGCCTGCCGCGCGGCCTCGACGCTGGCGGCCTCGGCGACCGAATAGGTTTTCAGCGCGCGCGCCATCCCGTAGCGCGCCGCTTCTTCGTCGTCAACGATGAGTATTTTCGGTTCATCCATCGATCTGTTCCGGGTCAATTCCGAGTTCGCGCAATTTCGCCGCCAGCCGTTCGGCCCGTTCGCGCTCCAGCTCAGCCCGATTGCGCCATCGCTCGGCTCGCGCTTCGGACAAATCGTCCAGAGCTTTGATTTCAACCGGGCGCAGGAACCTTTCGCCGTTCGGCCTATAGACGCTCAATTCTCCATTTGTCTCGATCTTCAATGTGACGCCGAGCAGCGGGCTTCGCCACTCAGCATCGATGAAGGCGTTTCGTAATACGCCTTTCTGCCGCGTCCATACTTCCAACATCCCTATCTCCGGATCGTATTCGTAATACTCCGCGACTCCGTAGCGGCTGTAAAACATCCTTTTCGATCGGATACCGGCGATTGTGGCGCCGGGAGAAGTGATTTTGAATACTACTTGCGGGGTGACGCCGCCCTCTTCCCACTGCCTGTATGAACCGCGGGCGCCCTTTGGCCGGCCAAAGGCGACCATCACATCCGTCGTATTTTTGATGTCGGGCCGCCCCTCCACCGGATACCACAGCAGATCAGCCGCCACGAAAACATCCGGATTACGGGCCAACATCGCATCCAATCCGACCTGAATGGCTCCAATGTATTGATACTGAATCGTATTTTTGTCTTTCGGCTCTCCGTCAAACTCAGGGTAGAGGACTTCCGGTTTTGTCCCTCTCTGAAGCGCTGTCGCCGCCATGAACTTTTCTCCCTATATCGCATATCAACGGTGAACCATCCGACAGCGTTTTCAAGATTCATTAGATTCAAAAAAGCGTTATAACACTATAGCTCTCCCGGCTCGGAGTTCAAAGCTCGGCGGAGGTGGGTAAAGCTATCTCGAACCTCGTCCCGCGCCCGTCCACGACCGGACTCATCAGGGTGATCGTACCGCCCAGCTCGCGCACGCGCCGCGCGACGATCGCCAGTCCCAATCCGGTCCCGCGCGTCTTGGTCGTAAAGAAAGGCTCGAAAATTTTATCCCGCATCGAAGGCGGAACGCCTATGCCGGTGTCGGTGACGGCGATGGTCAATCGGCCCTCGCCGTTCGTGGCGGTTGCGATCTTCACTTCGCCGCTGCGCCCGTCGCTCCCGTCGAGTTTGATCGCCTGCAAAGCGTTGAAGAGCAGATTTAGCAGCACTTCTTTAAGCGGGGCGGCTTTCTCTCCGGCAAGCTCCGTGTCGGCCCGCAAATCGGACGAGATGGCGATCGCTCGCTTCTCGGCTTCGGAGCGGCCGAGCGCCAACACGCTCTCGACAATCTCGCTCAGGCGGGCAGGCGCGCCGGCCACGCTCGACGGTCGCGAAAAACTGAGCAGTTGCGAGACGGAGCCGTTCAAACGATCGACTTCGCCGGTGATCAGATCGAGGTCGCGGGCGTATTCGCCGCTGACCCTCTCGTCTTCGCGCATCACCTGGGCGATCGACTTGATGGCGCTGAGCGGGTTTTTGATTTCGTGCGCGACTGTCGCGGCCATCTGGCCGAGTTGCGCCAGGCGTTCGCGTTCGCCGAGTTCGCGTTCTAGCTTCACCTTCTCTTCGAGCAATTGGCAGTTCTCGATCGCGGCGGCCAGGTGGCCCGCGAGCACAAGCAGCACTTCGCGTTTCTCGGCGGTCAGTGATTGCGCCGCGTCGCGTACGACGAGCAGCCCGACCACGCGTCCCTCGCGCCACAGCGCGAAAGCCGCGACGGCTTTCAGCCGTTGCAGCAATGGGGGCTCTTCTATTTCGGTCAACTGGCGTTCTTCTGCGATCCGGCAAATTTCCGCCTCTTCGCCGCGCGCGTCGCCGCTCACGGCGATTGTGACCTCTTTCAACTCCAGCGACTCGCGCAGCCGCCCCTCGGCGAACTGTATGAAATGGCTCAACTCGCCGTAGCTGGCCGACGCCGCGCCGACCTGCGCCACCAACTCGCGATAGAGTTTGACTTCACGCGTGAACAATCGCCGCAAATAATGGTCGGTTGCTCGACGCAGCGGCCCGGCCAGAACGATCACTACCAGGATCAGAAGCGCCTCGACGCCCTCGGCCTTGACCCCGTATTGGGCTTCGAGCGCGAGACTGAACCGGCGGACGCCGTAGATGTAGACCATCATCACCACCGCCGCCAGGATTGCGTAAACGAAGCTCTGCCGGATTACCAGCTCAAGGTAGCGGTAGCGATAAATGAAATAGGCGATGATGGTCGTCGGGGCGAGCGAAGAGAGTCTGGCGATCAGGTCGAGGTACTGGCCTCCGGGCCAATCCCTCGCGCCGAAAACATAAGTGATCAGAAAAAGCGCGCCAATGACGGCCAGGGACGTCCCGAAAACCTCGAAGAAACGCCGTTCGCGCGGGGCCTCCCACTTGCGCGCCAGTCGCCAGTCTATCGCCGCGCATTCGATGAAGATCAGCACGAACCAGAGAATGAAGGGTAGCAATAGCGGGGCAAGCTTTTCTATCGGTTTCTGGTAAGGATCGCTCCAAAGTTTGGGGATGGCCCAATACAGGGTGATCAACGGCAGGTATCCGATGATGATCAGCGGTTTGAAATACTTTCGCGGCGCGTTTTTGTCCACCCATTCCCAAACCCGAAAATGAGCGTGGACCAAAACAGGGGGCATAAAGGCCAGACCCGTGTAGGCGACGATGTTGGACGCCTTCATCCACCACCAGGCTCCGCTTACGTCAAGCAATTCGTGAATCGCCGCCGCAAAATTGCCGAGGTGCCACAGACCAGTGCTCAAGCCCAAAGCGAGCAGCGCTGTTTCAGCGCTTCGAAGGCCGTAGCGCCGATAAACCATTAAGCAAAGGTAAATGTGCAACGCGGCGCCCGTCGCGAAGCCGACGAGTTGGAGAATTTCTAAAGGCGAGAGTGGTTCCTTCGACGCCGAGACGTCCGGAGCGAGTAAAAGCAGGAGTGTCTGAGGAAGGAGCGCCATTATCGGGAAAAACTGGGAGTGGGGAGAGGGGAGTGGGGAGTGGGGAGAAGAAAATTAATTTCCCATTCCCATTTCCCACTCCCCACTCCCCTCTCCCCATTCGCCGGCTCAGCGGATCTCGGACATCGCGGAGATGTAGCAACCGCGCGCCGTGGCGGTCAGCGGGTCGCTCGCCATCCTAACGTCGGAAATCTGAACAGGGAATCCGTTCGCCCTGACGGCTGATTCGAACTTCTGCAGGAAGCCGCGCGGTTTGGCCGTGCCGCCCGAAAGGACGATCGGCATCGGGCGCTCGATTCTCGGCAATTGGCGCGAGGCTTCGAACTCTTCGCGCAGTCTGTTTACTATCGAATTGACCACTTCCTCGTAATAGATGTACAAGGCGCTGGTGATCCTGTCCTTCGGCTGCCTCGAAAGGTCAAGAGACTCTTCCTTAATCAACCGCACGCGGGTGATCGGCTCGTCGACTACTGTGGCGACGCTCGAATCTATGTAATCGCCGCCGACCGGCAGGCTGAAAGTGAGCATCGGGACCGAGAGGAAGGCGACGCAGATGTTGCACATTCCGCCGCCACAACTGATGCCGATGCCGGTGAAATTCTCGTTCTGCAACTCGGCGAAGACGACGGCGAGTCCCTCGTTGACCGCCTTCGCCTCGTACCCGAGCGATTGCATGAAATTCTTGATCACCGCCTCGTGGTATACGAGGTTGGCGTCGGCGCCTTCGCCCTTGCCGGGCACGCTGAAGCAGAGCAGTTCGTTCTTGCGGCCGCGCGGGACTACCGATTCGATGATCGCCTGAATGATCTGCTGGCCCATCGGCTCTTGCGGGTTTATCACGCCCTTCTGCATCGGGCGGCGGGGTTCGGCGTTGAAGAAACTGGCGAACCGTTCGGAGTCGTTCCCGAAGACGTAAAGGTCTTTCCCATTGCGGTGATAGACCATCTTGTTCTGTTGCAGGATGGCCTCGGTCATTCTCGAGTAGGGGACCGCCACGAAAGAGTTAAGCTGCGTCTGCGCCTTGTGGCCGTTGTGACCGCCGGCCACCACGATGCGGCTTGTTCCGACGTCCAGGCCGACCGCCCCCACCTCTTCGCCCTCAGGAACTGTTTCATTCATCGTTGACATTTTGTCTACCATTATGCCTCCAGTCTATGGAATGCAAGAAAAGATAAGAATTTTAGTTGCGAATGAACGCGAATTTTCGCGAAGGAGGGGCATGAGAATGCCAACCAATGGCATGACGATCTCTACAGGTCCTGCGGAGCCATGCGGAGGTTATTCACTTCCCAATCAGCGCCTTCCAGGCGGCGCTCGTTGACTGATCGGCGCCGGATGCCGTAGCTTCGCCAGCAGCGGAGGGTATTTTATCGAGTCGCGGATTATTCACGTCACCCTGCTCAGCATGCAGCCCGAAAGTCTTATTGCGCTGCGCAATATAACGGTCTCGCAACTTGAGCCTCAGTTCTTCGGGGCTGACGCGAGCCAGTTCGGCCTGCCTGTTGAATTCTTCCTCCGCCGCTGAGGCCCCTTCCCAGAGTTTGTGGCCGAGTTTCTTCGCCAGTAATTCTTCATTGTAGGTGAAGCCGTAATCGGTCATAGTAGGCGGCCGCACCTTGTATTTGTTCGACAGCCCCATCGTCTCAAATGGGAAAAAGTGGACCCAGTCGTGGTGACGGGCGATCAGCATCGTATCGGGATCGACCGCGACCAGGCCGTGAGTGGTGCAGTTGGCGTCGTCAATGTTGTAACGGCTGCGGAGCACCTCTGTCAGCAGGATCCCGGAGTTGATCTGGGCCTTGGTCACTATCTGGTCGAGCGATGTCGCCCCCTCGAACTTCGACTCGAAGCAGACGCCGAGGAAGCTCTCGTTCAAAAAAACGTAGGTGTTCTTCGAATCCGCCCATAGCGAATCGCCGGCATGGTAAGCCGTGTGGTCGTCGCGGACGATGCGGTAGATCTCGCCGATGCGGTCAATCACGTAATTGTATTTCTTATACTTTTGAACATCTCCGAGCAACCCGCGCGACCCATTCTTAATCGCCCTGTTGTTATCCGGGTTGAAAGCGTACATGTAGTTCTCGGGAGTGTGATAGAGGATGCCGACTATCTTATCGCTGACCTGATCGCCAGCTAACTCGGATCGGCGCGGTATTGTGTAATAAGAGCGCTGACGATTGCTGGTCTCGTACCTCTTCGAGATTCGACAGCCGTTGCTCCATTTTTCAAGCCCATCCTCGGTTTCAACGAGCCAGACTTTTTCCGGTTTGAGAAGCATTGCGTTGAAAGGGTCGGGCGTAGGCGAAGGGGCTGGAGCAGCTTCGGCCGGCATGTTGTATTTTTTCGCAAGCCACGCGTTAACGCCGTGCGCCGACCATTCACCCAGAGTGTAGAGGCCGGCAATCGTCATTAACAGAAGCATCACAGCCGCGCCGTAGAATGCATGGCGCGTCTCGTGAAGGAGGTAGGACAGGCGCGCGGAGAACGGCGCCTGGACCCTCTGCGACAGATTGCGATGGTCTTTCGGCAAGAACGACGCCATCGATCCAATCTCTTCGAGGATCGCGCTGTAGCACCGCGCTTCGAGGGCCCAGTTGTAAATCCGCGTCCGTTCGAGGAAGCGGAAACGGCCGAAACGCCGCTGTAATCGGTCCTGCCGATCGGCCTGTTTGGCGAGCGTGTTGTTCATAAAGCGGAGGCGCGCCTCGGGGCGGTCGAAAAACATCGCATAGCGTTCGACAACCCTCGAATAGATTTGCGCCGACGCGGCGCCTTTTCCGCTCGCCGTAGAGGGATCGTTATTTACCATGACGTCATTACCAGGGCCCTCGTTCATGCGGCCGTTATGTGACATCTGGGAGTGGATGCCGATGATTTCAGTTTTCAACTTTGCGACTCTTATCTGGAGGTGACGATAAATTCGGCAATCAGGTTTCTGCCCCTGAGCCGATTTCCGTAACTCAACGCCGCTTCACGCGAAGCGAACCCGCTGACCTTCTGCACGCGATAATAGAGGCCTTTGCCCGGGATGTCGGCCCGGACGACGTGAAATTCGCCGCTGGTCGCAGCGTTCAGACTGGCGGCGCGCGCGTCTGCCTCACCCTGGTCTTTGAATGCGCCGACCTGAACTGTCAGATTGCCTCTGTCAGCCTCGGCGGCGCGCGTACCACCCGGAGGCTTCTCAGCCGTAGGCGGGTTCGGCCTGACAACGCTGGATTTAAACGCCGGCGGGGTCAATGTGCGCTCATCACTCCCCTTGGGGGGCTGCAGAGGCGGTTGCTCCGTCACCGCCGTCTCGCTGCCCGGAGGAGTCTGGTCGTCTTTATCCGTGGACGGGGGTTGGGTATCGGGCGGCTGGGTAGCCGGTTTCTCGTTATTGTCGGCCTCGATAGTTTGCGCTGGACTCGCGGTCACACCCCGCCCCCGGCGCTTGGCGATGAAGTCTCCGAGAAAATAGTAGGCCCAAAAACTCACGACGCCGAACAATCCTATGATCAGCCCGATTCGCAGGAATAGTCCGCCGCGGCCACTTCCAGTCGTAGCCTCCTCTTCCTCCTGGCTGTCAGGTAAAACGGGCCAGGCTACAAATTCCTGGTCGACGGGCTCGATGTAATCCTGCGGGTCGCGCGGGCGGACACTGGGGTTCCCATAGGCGTCAATCGGAGTCGCGGAAGCCTTGTCATATGGGGGGAAGTCGTAAGGAGAGGTCTGGTCTTGGTTTTGCGATGGCATAAAAACATCTTCAAATACAGGTACTGGCGGGGTTTCATCCACCGCCTGATAGCCTGACTGCGGCTGGATGGGAACATCCAACACGTCGTCAAAATCATCCCCGATTCGGGTGGCGTAGACGTCGCTTTCGCTGAATCGTTGGCCGCCCAGCGACTGGCCGCCACCGGACAGGCCGCCGCTAGTAAACGGCAGCCGAGCTGTTTGCCTTTTGCCGTTGCTGTCGAATCCTTGATCCATCCTGACTTCAATGATTGTCGCGCAACGGGCGCATACGACGCGGGAGGAGTCGGCCTGGTTCTCGAACTGACACTTCGGACAAGTAACTTTCATAAAACCCACTTCTACTTTCTGTGGCCAACCGGTCACAAATTGCAATCGCCTGAACCCGGCGTTCAACATGGCAGTCATTCATCAGCCGTCGCGATGAAACATTGGGGCGCGGGGGTGATTGAAGAACGCTGGCAGATCTGGCAGGTTGATTGTTAAAGACGCTTTTTACTTAAGTACGGGGCCACTGCGTCCGATTCAAATACTGGAGAGCTTACCTCAAACCTTGACTTCGACTATTCCCTCAACTTTCCCGGATCTCGCCTCGATCCGCGGATCCATGATTGGAGTTCAATATTTAATCTTTCAGTTCGATCTGAGCTTGCTGGTCTATTTTATATGAAGCCGGCTTGCCGCCCACTTTCTAGCCAGGGATTGTAGCGCGATAGGCATGGCTAGGCAAGGATAAATAAGAGGCCCCCGGTCGGGGGAATTCTGGCGCTGATCGACTTTTTCTGTGAGGCTAATGTCAGTTCAACACTCCCGCCAAAGGATTCTCTACCCATAGCGAGCCTTTGAGCCCGGGTGGAGAGGAATTTGGCATCGTTTAGGTGGAGTGGGTGACGAAATGAATTAATCCGGGCAGGTTCGGTCGGATGTCACCGCGCTTGTAATCGATCAATCCTCGCTGGCGAAATTCGATCATCATCCCGGTTACGACTTCGCGCGTCGAGCCGATCAATTCCGCCAACTCCTCGTGAGTCAGACGCACACTCGATTCGCCGACCCTCGCCGCCTCGTCAGAAAGCCCGAGCAGGGCGCGGGCCAGCCGGCGCTGATTGTTATCGAAGACCAGAGATTCGATCTGCGAATGCGCCTCGGACAACCGCCTGGTCACGTGGCGCATTGCGTCGCGCGTCAACGAGAGGTCGCGTCGCGCGACGCCCCAGAAGTCGTCGACCCGGATCACCGCCACGCGAGTGGTGTCGAGCGCGACGGCCTCATCGCTGCGCCGCGCCTCGGCCTCGTCCCGGATGAGCGCCAGTTCGCCGAATATTTCGCCGCTGTAACAGATCGAAACGATTTTCCGCGCGCCTTCAGGCGAGGAGCGCATTATTTTCACGCGCCCTTTCAGTACGACGTAAACGTCCGCCGCCGGGTCGTCGAGCGCGTAAACGGACATCCCGCGCCAGAATGTCCTTTCGACATGCGGCAGACTCAAAAGGCTTAGAAAGTTCGTGGCGCGGTCTTGATCAGCGAGCTTCAAGTTAATCGCGGTTGAATTCATTTTTCTCCCTCCCTTCAAATCCGACCAACCGTTCTTCCAAACCCGCCCCGGCTTCAGTCTTCCGCAGATGCTCGACCACGGGCCTCGCCAGTCTTTCGAGCAAGGCGCCGGTTTCGTCTTCCGAGAGGTCGGAGGCCACAAGGACTATGCGCTTGAGGGTTTGGTAAGCGCCGACCGCGATGTGGTCGAGCGTGAATCGCTGCGGCCCGAGAGACAGACCGCTGAAAGGCGGCGCCGCTCCTGATTTCAGCGCCTGGCAGTCGCGTACAGTCACAAACAGCGAGACCAGTCCGCCGCCGCGCGTATAAACCAGGTGCGCGAACTTGCGGTCGCCGGATTCGCAGACATGCGCAGCCCGCAGCAGCAAGCCTCCGGCGCCTTCCGCCGCTATTTTTTCCAATCCCACACAGGCCGGGTCGTACTCTCTGACCGAGTCCGGCATTTCAGCCGGCCCGGCGGCGTTGACGAAATGGACGGCGCAGCCTCGGTGACCGCTCGCCGAGTCGGCCATTAGACTGCCGCTCAATTCCAGGGCTTTGATCTGTTCGGGCGTCAGCCGCCTTACTTCGTCGGAGTTACCGCGCCGCAGGACGTACAAACCCAACGCGGCCACCAGGAGAAGCGCAACCACGGCGGGCGTCAAAAACCACGCCTTAGAAAGACCGCCGAACCATCCGCGCATCCATTTCCCATTGACAATTCGCGCAGCCTGGGCGCCCACCCCGGCCTCCGACCGTATTCTAGCCCGCAAGCTCTCCATAGCCTGGTCGCTCATCTTCTCCTTTGAGCAGGCGCTGCGCAGCGACGCGCGCAATCGCCGACGCGCCGCCATCTCACCTCGGCATACGCAACAGCGCTCCGCATGGCAGAGCATTGTGTGATTGGTCTCGACCGCCAACTCCCCACAGAGATAGGAATCGAGCAACTCTTTGAAATTCTGGCAATCCATTACTACTGGCGGTTTCAATTAGCGACCTGGTAACCGGCGCCTCGGGCGTAATTGGCCAATTCCATCCTCAACAGCTTCCTTCCCCTGCTCAGCCGCGACATCACGGTACCGAGCGGAATTTGCAGCGCGTCGGCGATTTCGCGATAAGACAACTCCTCGACGTCGGCCAACACCACCGGAACCTGAAAATCGCGCGGGATGCGTTCGAGCGCGGCCAAAACATCCTCCTCCGTCAAATGCTGCGGCGTCGGCGGGTCATAAGCGATCGTCTCGGCAATCATCTCTTCGATCGGCGCCAACTCTGGCCTTCCTCTCCTGACCTCGCTGTAATGAACGTTGAAGAGAATCTTGTAGAGCCAGGCGCGCAAGTTGGTTCCGATTTCAAACCTGTGGAATGAGCGCCAGGCCTGCAAATACGTCTCCTGAATCAGATCCTCGGCCTGCTCCCGGTCTCGACACACTCTTAACGCGACACGGAAGAGCTGGGTAGAAAAGCCCAGAGCATCCGCCTCGAAAATTTCGAGTCGCCGCAGCTTGTCGTTTTGTTCCAACTCGTACGCCTCTTTATGTTCTGAACAATATGTATATCGCCGTCGCGGGAGCAAATATTCCCTCATCCGAAGAAAATTTTGCGACTGCTCAGGCCAGGCTGAGCTTGCCGCAAAAGCTTTGTGAAATTAGCGCTTAGCGCCGTTGTGAGATCCCCGGGCGCCCGAAGCCAGGTTTTCTCGAAAAGGCGCTAAGATTTTTTCCGGGACTGTTTGGTTACAAAATTTATTACATGCGATGCAGACCCGCGCGTCCAAGTTGACACCTTTTCACCTTGACGCCTATAATCGGCGGCTTTCTAGGTGAAGAGAAATTGGAGGCGACACAAAAATGTCTTACGCAATTATACGAACAGGTGGAAAACAATTCCGTGTGAGTCCTGGAGACGTCGTTCGCGTCCCCACTTTGGCGGATAAAAGTGAAGGGGATAAGATCGAATTCAACGATGTTCTGGTCTCTGGCGACTCGAATGGCGTCCGCATCGGCGCGCCCACGATCGCCGGAGCGCGCGTCACCGCGACCGTCGTCAAGAACGGGCGCGGCCCGAAGATCATCGTCTTTAAGTTCAAACGCCGCAAACACTACAAACGCACTAAAGGACATCGCCAGGGTTTCACCGCGATAAAAATAGATTCGATCGCTTAATATATTTGCAGGAAAGGTAACGGTTTTTGTAATGGCTCACAAGAAAGGTGTAGGCAGTTCACGAAACGGACGCGATTCGGCGGCTCAGCGCCTGGGGGTCAAACGCTTCGGCGGCCAGGCGGTTTTGGGCGGCTCCATACTGGTCCGCCAGCGTGGCTCGAAATTTAAACCCGGCGCCAACGTCGGCATCGGTAGCGACGATACGCTTTACGCCAAGATCGCCGGCCTCGTCAAATTCGAAGATCGCGGGCGTAGGGGAAGATTTATCAGTGTTTATCCCCATGAATAGTAATATCAGCGCCCAGGTCAAACTGTTAGATTTGTTAAAACCTGGAATTGCCGGCAAATTTTCCTCTGTTTTGCGTCTTTATCATCATGAACGTCTAAGTACTGATCGCAGTGAGGTAAGGTGGAGCAGTAGGGAGCTTGTAATCCCCAACGGTCGGCGACAAATAATCGCCAATAAATATTCCCCAGCGACCGGCCGACAAGCGGCGCCTACTGACTACCGATGTTTATTGACAGTGCGAAAATACATGTCAAAGGCGGAGACGGCGGCAATGGAGTGACTGCGTTTCGCCGCGAGAAGTTCGTGCCGCGCGGCGGCCCTTCAGGCGGCGACGGTGGCGACGGCGGTTCAATTTATATAGAATCGACCGAGGGCTTGAACACCTTGCTGCATTTCCGGTATAACCCCGAACATCGAGCCGGACGCGGGCGGCATGGAGAAGGCAGCAAGCGTCACGGAGCGAGAGGCGAAGACATAACCCTGCAAACGCCGGTCGGAACGGTAGTCATTGATGAAATGACCGGCGAGATCATTCACGACTTCACTCGAGCCGGAGAAAAATTTCTAGTTGCCCTGGGTGGACGTGGAGGACGCGGCAACGCTCAGTTTGCCTCCCCAGTCAATCGAGCCCCACGCCACCACGAAGAAGGCCGGCCGGGACAGGAGCGCAGGCTCATACTTGAGCTTAAGCTGATTGCTGACGTCGGGTTGGTTGGCTTGCCTAATGCAGGCAAATCAACTCTGATTTCGCGCATCTCAGCGGCGCGTCCGAAGATCGCCGATTACCCATTTACAACTTTGGAACCGAACCTGGGAGTGGTAGACCTGGGTGATTTCAAAACTTTTGTAGTCGCGGACATCCCAGGATTGATCGATGGAGCCCATGCCGGCGCCGGGTTGGGAGATCGTTTCCTGCGCCATGTCGAGCGCACTAAGGTATTGCTTCACCTGGTCGACGTTTCTGATCTCGCGCAAAATCCGGTAGCCGATTTTGAAATCGTCGCGCACGAGCTGGAAGCCTATAGCCCGGAGGTGGCGGCGAAACCCAAAATCGTGGTGGCCACGAAGATCGACGCGGCGTCCGCCGATCGGCGCCGACAAAATTTTGAAGATGGCGCGAACCGGCAGACAACACTCGTGGAAGAATTCGAGGAATTTTGTAAGCGCCATGGATTGGAGTTTCATGCGATCTCAGCGGCGACTGGTCAGGGTTTGAAGGAGTTGCTGCGCGCGGTCTGGCGGCGGCTGGATGAGCTGAAGCAGGAAGAGTTAAAATGTAAAGAGATTGATGAAAAGGCGACTTCGAAAGTCGCTTAAGCGGTCAGCGGTTAATAGCATAATTTTTTTTATCGGATCAGGTTCGTGAACGAGGAACGTCTGCGGCGACGCATCGGAATTTACGGCGGCACGTTCGATCCTGTTCACCTCGGCCATCTCAAAGTGGCCGAAGCGGTGTCGAACGCCTTCGCCCTGGATCGGATCTTCTTCGTCCCGGCTTATACGCCGCCACACAAGCGCAAGCGGATGATCAGTTCCCCGTTCCACCGCATGGCGATGTTGGCGCTGGCTACGGCCGATTCGTCGAAGATGTTCGTCTCGACCGTTGAACTCGAGGCTCCGTCGCGGCCTTACACGATTGAAACGCTGGGACGGTTGAGAATCGAACTCCAGCCGGCGCGGTTGTTCTTTGTGATGGGGGCCGATTCGTTCGGTGACGTCACGAGTTGGCGAGAATACGAAACGATCCTGAGCGAATACGATGTCGTCGTCGTTACGCGGCCCGGTTATCCTGACTGTGACGCTTACGACGGCGCTCAGGGCGCCGAAGAAGCGGTCGGGGCGCTCGCCCCTCAGTTGAGAAGGCTAATCGTTGATTTGCGCGGCGGCGCGTATCCGTCGGACAAAGACTTGGAGTCGCCGCGCATCTACCTGACCGATTACGTCTCGGTCGATGTTTCGGCTACGGGAATACGCGAGGCGGCGGAACAAGGCCGTCCGATTGACGGCCTTGTTCCGCCGCCGGTCGCGGCCTATGTTGAGAAATATCACTTATATCAGAAGTCATGATGTCAAAAGTCGCAATTTCAACGGCAGTAAATCAAGAGATGGGGCAGAGCGGGATGGGGTCGGAATCCTCGGCCCTTTCCGGGGCTGATCAGCAGATCTTTGAACAGGTGATGGTCGCCGCGCGCGCCGCCGAAGAGAAGAAGGCCCTTGGAGTCGTCGTGTTGAAGCTGTCGGCCATCACGGAATTCACGGATTACTTCGTCATCTGCGCCGGCAATTCGACGCGCCAGACTCAGGCGATCGCCGACGCCGTGATTGAAGAGCTGAAGCAGATCAAAGCGCGCCCGCTCCACACCGAAGGTTACAACAACGCCGAGTGGATTTTGATCGATTACGGCGCCTTCGTCGTTCACATATTCACCGAAGAGTCGCGCAGCTTTTACGATCTGGAGAGGCTCTGGCGCGACGCCGAAAAAGTAGTGGTTTAAGCCTGGGAGCGCAGGCATCCTTGCCTGCGGATCCCGGTAAGGCTGACCGACCGACCGAAGCAAGCAGGCAAGGATGCCTGCGCTCCCAGGGACGCCTACAGAGTTTTGATGTGAAACTGCACTTCGTTTGGATCGGCAAGACCAGGAACAGCGCCTGCGCCGCGCTGGTCGCCGATTATCTGGAGCGGATCAAACGCTTCGCTCACTGGGAAGTGAGCGAGTTGAAAGACCAGTCGGGCGCCGACGAAAAGCGCGTGATCGCCGCGGAAGGCCGGAAACTGATCTCCGCGATCGAACGCGACGATTTCGTGGCGCTGCTCGACGAGAAAGGAGGCGAATTCGACTCGCCGCAATTCGCAGAGTTCATTGTCAAACGCCAGCATGCAGGGACCAAACGGCTGGCTTTCGTGATCGGGGGATTCGCGGGCGTGAGTGAAGAGGTCAAACACCGCGCACACCTCCGGTTATCGCTCTCGCGGATGACTTTGACTCATGAGCTTGCGCGCGTAGTTTTGACTGAACAGGTTTATCGGGCTTTTACTTTGCTGACAGGATCCCCTTATCACAAGCTTTGATTTTCCACCCGCCGCACGGCGGTAATTCCACACCGAGGAGAAGAGTGGATGGACAAAAAGAGACTCAAAATGTTCCACGACCGATTAGTGACGGAACGCGCCGCTCTTAGAGGCGTCGTCGGACGCAACGAGGATTACGGGCGCGAAGCCGATATCGAGGCCACGCAAGATCCCGCGGATAAGGCTTCGAATTCATACACGAAGGAGCTGCTCTTCAGCCAGTCTACGAACGACCGGCAGATCCTTATGCAGATTGACGAGGCCCTTCAACGCATCCGGGACGAGGAGTACGGCGTCTGTGGCAACTGCAGCAAGGAGATCGGCCCGAAGCGCCTGGAGGCGTTGCCCTGGGTGCGTTTCTGCATAACCTGTCAAGACCTCTCTGAACGCGGTCTGCTCGACGAAGAGGAATGAACGATGATTGAAGAAGGGGAGTGGGGAATAGGGAATTGGGAGTCAGGAAATAACTACTTTGACCCCATTCCCAACTCCCTATTCCCCACTCCCCTTCTTCATCCGCAATCCGCGATCCGCAATCATTTCACCTCGCTACGCGCGCTCCCCCGCCTTTCATGACCCTTTCCACTTCGGCCAGGGTGGCCATCGAGGTGTCTCCCGGCGTCGTCATCGCAAGCGCGCCGTGAGCCGCGCCGTATTCGACCGCGGCTTGAGGCCCTTTCTCGGTCAGGAAACCGTAGATCAATCCCGACGCGAACGAATCGCCTCCGCCTATCCGGTCGAAGATTTCAAGATTCTCGCGCAGCTGCGCCTGATAGAACTCGCCGTCGCAATAACAGACCGCGCCCCAGTCGTTAACCGTCGCAGTCTTGGCGTTGCGCAGCGTCGTCGCCACGACATTGAAATTGGGATATTCTCGAACGGCCAGCTCAATCATCTTCTTGAAGTTGGCCACGTCGAGATTCGAAAGATGCTCGTCCATTCCCTCGACCTCGAATCCGAGGGCGGCGGTGAAATCTTCCTCGTTGCCGATCATCACGTCGACCATCGACGCGAGGTCGCGATTTACCTCTTGCGCGCGCGCGGTCCCGCCGACTCCCTTCCATAACGACTCGCGGTAATTCAAATCGTAAGAGATGACCGTTCCATGCTTTTTCGCGGTCTCCATGGCCGCGCGGGCTACGAGCGGCGTGTTTTCGGACAGGGCGGAGAATATGCCGCCGCAATGAAACCACCGCGCGCCTTCCTCGCCGAAGACTTTCTCCCAATCGACGTCGCTCGGCCTGAGCTGCGACACAGCGGTGTGGCCCCGGTCCGAGCATCCGACCGCCGCGCGCGCGCCGAAACCCCGCTCGGTGAAGTTCAACCCGTTGCGCACAGCCCTTCCAACGCCGTCGTATTTCATCCACTTCACGTGCGATTGGTCGACGCCGCCCTGATAAATCAAGTCCTGAACCAGACGGCCAACGGGATTGTCGGCGAACGCGGTCACGATTGCCGTCTCCATTCCGAAGCAGCGCTTCAACCCTCGGGCTACGTTGTACTCGCCGCCGCCTTCCCATGCCTGAAAAGTCCGCGTCGTGTGAATTCGCCCGTCGCCCGGGTCGAGCCGCAGCATCACTTCGCCGAGCGCGACCAGGTCCCATCTGCAGCGATCTTTCGGTTTGATTTTTAAACTTGCCATATAGAACTTATAGGACTTATAGGACGCGCCTATAGGTCTCATTCATGATGTTCTCTATCATCCGCGTAACTCTTGGGCGAGCGCGACGGCCTCGCCGGCCAACTGTCTCACCTTTGCGAAATCGCCCGCCGCGAACAGTTCGGGCTTGACCATCCAACTCCCGCCGCAAGCCACCACCTGCGGCAAAGCCAGATACTGGCCGACGTTTTTCGTATCGATCCCGCCGGTGGGGATGAACCGAACGTTTTTGTAAGGCGCGCAGATCGCCTGCAAAAATTTCACGCCCCCCATCGGCTCGGCCGGAAAGAACTTCAACACGTCGACTCCCCTCGACAAGGCCGTCTCGATCTCCGTCGGCGTGCAAACTCCGGGAAAGATCGTGACACCCTTCGATAAACAGTGACCGACTACCGTCAGATTCGTGCCGGGCGAGACGATGAATTCGGCCCCCGCGCTGATCGCCGTTTCAGCCTGCTCGGTCGTCAACACTGTTCCCGCGCCCAGAAGAATTTCGGGAAAGCGCAAGCGAATCTGCGCGATGGCTTCGGCCGCAGCCGCAGTGCGAAACGTGATCTCGGCGCAGGGAAGTCCGCCTTCGAGCAACGCTTCGGCCAGCGGCAAGGCGTCTTCGAGTTTCGGAATGTTGACGACCGGAACTATCCCGATCCTCCGCGCGCGTTCGACAATGCTCATAAAGACTCCTGGAAAATTTCCGGCCCCCAAAATGTCGCCGTTCACGCGTTGATCCGCCCCCGGCACGATGGGGCGCCGCACAAACATCTCTTCCTGTTCGAATGATACGACTCGCCGTAATCGAGCAGCAGCTCCTCGCCCGGTTCGATGTCACGCAAGGCGAAGAAGAGGATGTGGTTGTGGACGACTTTGCTGTAGCAGTTTGGTTCGCAGGAATGATTGATGAATTGCGTGCCGTTGCCGCCGCTGCTCCCGTCAATCGCCCAGTAAGAGTCGACGCCGCAGATATAGATGCGTCGTTTGTTCTTCAGACGCCGCGTGACCTCATGACGGGGGATTCTTTCGCCGGCGTACTCGGCTATCTTTCGCCCCTTATTAAAGGCGACGGTTGCGAAACATCCCCGCCCGTCGATCCTGGACGATCTGACTTCAATGCCTGGGGCGAGCCCTATATGTTGTATATTGTTATTGCTCAAAATACCGATAATGGCCGGTGATTTTCCACACGAACAACGCGTCTTCAATCCGAGCGCCGAGGCCGATGTTGTGGACCACGGCGTAGCGCTCCGTTTCCCCGACCTTGATCTTACTGACCATTCCGATGTGCGGCAATCCGTTGTCCAACTGCCAGGCGACCACGTCGCCCGGTAGATAATCTTTAGCGTCTTTCGTGACCGGCCGGGCCTTGCCCTGACGATCGAACCAGGTCATCAGATTGGGCACGCGGCGATGATCTATGTTAGTGTCGGGCCGGCGCGCGCCCCATTTCTGGGGATATTTCGCGAAGTTTTTCTTCATGTCCTGGTGCAACTCTTTCTGCAAATCGATCCCGGCCTTGCGGAATGCGCGTACGACGACGTCGGCGCAAACGCCGGTATCGAGCGGCACGTCGCCGTTCGGGTAATCCAGTTTCACATAAGAGGCGTCGTAGCTTGTCGTTTGAGTCGTTTGCTCGATCGCGCCGGCGTTGACCTTTTCAAGAGGCGTCGCGTCGGTCTTAACCTGCATAGCCTCGGCCAACGCGCGTTGGGGGACCTCGACCGCGCGCTGCGAACTGCTAACGCCCTGGCACGAGGTCAGCGAAAACATGAGCAGAAATAAAACCGGCAAGGATCGAATTAACATAATTACGCCTCCGCATTACGCCTCCGCGAAATCATAGGGCGGACTTTAGTCAGCCCGGCTCACGGACAGACTAAAGTCTGTCCCACTTCAGGCTATAATCGCAACCGTTATGGACGACCTACTCTCATTCTTTCCAATCTTGAGCGAGTTGAGCATCAAGGCTGGCGCCATCATCCGCCGATATTACAACTCGCAACTCGAAGTCGAATTGAAACCCGACGACAGCCCCGTCACTCAGGCGGACAGGGAAGTCGAAATCTTCTTACGTGAATCGCTCGAAAAACGTTTCCCGGATTTTTCTATTCTGGGCGAAGAGTTCGGCGAGACCAGAAAGTCGGGCGCATATCGATGGATCATCGACCCTATTGACGGCACGAAATCGTTTGTGCTGAAGACCCCGCTCTTTGGGACGATGATCGCGCTCGAACGGGACGGCGCGCCCCTGCTCGGCTCCATCTATTTTCCGATTCAGGACCACCATTTGATCGGTTCGGCGGAAACGGGGACCTTCCTGAACGGCGCTCGCTGCCGCGTCTCAGAAACCTCGCGACTCGCTGAAGCGACCCTCCTGCTTACCGATCCTCGCGACTTGACCCGCGGCCCCGAACGCGAACGGGTCGCCAGGCTGTGCGGAGGCGTGCGGCTCGTGCGCGGGCTGGGCGATTGTTACGGCTATTACCTGGTCGCGCGCGGCCTGGCCGATGTGATGATCGAACCCGCCGCGTTGAAATATTACGACGTGGCGCCGCTGCCCCCGATCTTGGAAGGCGCTGGCGGGACCTTCACGACGCTCGGCGGCGATGTCGATTTGAGTTCGGGACAGGGATTGGCGACCAATCAGGCTCTGCGCGAGCAGGTTCTGCGCGTCCTCAACGACGATCGAACCTCCTGACTTCGTCCACCTGATCCGGCGGCAGCAGCAGCCAATGAACCATCTCCTGAAGCTCGAGACGCGCGAAGAGGCCATAAATGCGGAACGCCTCGAAAAGCAGCGGCGGGCGCTTAAGGCCCAGCAAGCGCCGCACCCGTTCGGGCGCGAGTTGCGCCTGCGTCAGCCGCAGTATTTCATAGCGCCAGCCGCCCAGATGCTCTCGGTATTTTTCATAAAGCCGCCTCGTGAATTCGCTGTACTCCAGATCGCGTTCGAGATGGCGCAGCCGGTCGCCTCGCCATTCGTCGTAGCTCGCGGGCAATCCCGGAATCCGCAACCCTTCGCCTACGCGGCGAAACACGTCGAATAGCTCATGCCGCTCCGCTTCGTCGAGCGGACGATGTAAGAGAGAGTGCGCGCGTTCTGAATAATCGATCAGCATATAGAGCACGTCGCGGAAAGCCCAATCGGGCATCTGCGCGCCGCGCGCCTCTTCGACGGATTTGTGGATTGAATGGATTTGATCGAGCGTCCGCTTGGCCGTCGCCTCGTCGACGAAGACGATCTCTTGCGCATAGCGCACCGTCGAGAATAGCCGCCCGATAGGGTCTCGCGGAATCTGTCCCGTGAAGAACAGCCAATCTACCGCGCGATTGAGCGCGAACTCCGCCGCCGAACCGGCGAAGATCAGCAGGATCAAATCGGAACTCCCCCAGATCGAGCGGACAATCGAACCTCGTGAAACAAAGTTACACATATCCGCCTTTATGATTTTGCAAAAGCCCTGCCGCGCCGCCGGCCTGACTATTTTTTTAGAGTTGACGAAGGGCAGAACTTTTCCAGGCCGCATTTTTCGCACGCCGGCTTGCGCGCCTGACAGACTCTGCGCCCGTGCCAGATCAATCGGTGGGAGAAATCTATCCAATCTTTTTTTGGCAAAAGTTCGATTAGGTCGGCCTCGATCTTTTCAGGCTGTTTATTTGCGGTTAATCCCAGGCGCTGTGACAGGCGCGATACGTGAGTGTCTACAACCACTCCCGTGGGAATTCCGAAGGCAGTGCCGAGCACTACGTTGGCCGTCTTGCGGCCCACGCCAGGCAACTCGACCAGCTCTTCCAGGGATTGCGGGACCTGGCCGTTGTATTTTTCGATCAGCAACCGGCTGGCCTCCTGTAGAGATCTCGCCTTGTTGCGGAAGAAGGTGACCGAATTGATGTCGCGTTCAAGCTCTTCGCGCGGGACCGCGCCGTAGTCTTCCGGCTTGCGATACTTTCTGAAGAGGTTTGCAGTGACGATGTTGACGCGCTCGTCGGTGCACTGCGCCGACAGGATCGTGGCGATCAGCAATTCAAACGGGCTGGCATGGTTCAACGCGCAGGTGGCCTGCGGATAGGCTTTCTTCAGGGCGCGTATGATCTGCGCAACCCTCGCGCGCAATTGTTCTTTAGTCTCTTTCATCTACTTACCATCTCAAACCGGCGGCCTTGATTATGAATCCCAGGTACGGCGCGGCTGCGCGTGAAATGTTATGGAAGCGCTCTATGAAATCCTTCGCGCAAGCCTGTTTCTCTGAGAAGTACGAGATGACGATGAAGTCTTTCCGCCTCAGGTCCTCGGCGAAGGGATGTTGTGGGTCGTATTGCTTGGGCAGTTTCGCAAGCTGTTCGCCTTCCATCTTGAGCAGTTTCCGAAACTCTTTGCTTGAGGTCGCGTCGCGCCACGAGTCGGGCTTTGCCGCGATCGCGTTGGTCACTCTGGTTCGCGCGACAGGGTCGGGGCGCCAATGACCTATGCCGATGAAGCAGCTTTCAGGTTCAAGATGCATGTAGATGCCGGGCCCTTCCTTGCCGCCGGTCTGGTGTGAGAAGAACGCCGAGGCCGTCGTTTTGTAAGGCTCCTTGTTCTTCGAGAATCGAGTGTCGCGGTAGATGCGGAACATCGAACCGCCGGTCGGTTTCGGATCGGCGACCAGGTAAGGGCTGATTTCGATTAACCTCGGTCGAAACGCGACGATGAAGGCGAGCAGCGGGTCGCGCACGTCGGCAACGTAGCGATCCTTGTTCGCGTCGAACCATTCCTTCTTGTTGTTGGCTTTCAACTCCCGCAGGAAATCGAAAAGCCCCGGGGTGAATCGAAGCTCTTTGGGCATAGGGATTATTTCTTCTTCGGCTTCTTCTCGGCCAGATTACTGACGATCTTCCATTCGTCGGCCGTCACGGGCTGAACCGAGAGGCGGGAGCCCCGGCGCAGCAGTTCCATTTTCTCGAGCCCTTTCACATTGCGCAGGTCTTCGAGCGTCAACGGCGCGTCGAACTTCCACATGAATTTGATGTCGACCATTTCCCAGATCGGGTTGGCCGGGGTGGCTTTCGAGTCGTAATGTTCGTCCTTCGGATCGAGCGCGGTGTGGTCAGGATACGCCTTCTTCACGACCTCGGCGACGCCGACGACGCAGGCAGGCTCGACGCTGCTGTGATAGAAGAAGACCTGGTCGCCGATCTCCATCGCCCGCATGAAATTTCGCGCCTGGTAGTTGCGCACGCCGTCCCAGCATGTGGTCTTCTTCGGCGCTTTCGCCAGGTCGTCAATCGAGAAACAATCCGGTTCCGATTTCATCAACCAGTATTTCATCTGTTCTATTCAATCCTCTTGCGGAAAATCAACCACGAAGAAACGAAGAGCGCGAAGATTTTTTCTGTTCTTCCTTCGTTTTCTTCGTTTCTTCGTGG